>NZ_JZWY01000025.1:0-23298 GCF_000966955.1 Streptomyces sp. NRRL S-495 | reverse complement strand
TCGGCCAGCCGCAGCACGACCTCCTTGCCGTACGCGCCGTCCCAGCCGGCCGACACCACGGTGGCGTTGCCGACCGCGAGCAGCGCGGTGCCGGGGGAGACCGCGAAGTCCACACCGGTGTGGTACCCGGCCGCGTACTCGGGGTTGCGCACGCCGTAGGGGTTGCTGGTGGGCGCCCCCGGGATCGGCGCGGACCACTGCCGGGCCGGGGCCGGGGCGGGCGCAGGGGCGGCGGGCGCGGGCGCGGGCGCGGGGGCCTGCTCCGGCGCGGCGGGCTCCGGCTCGGCGGCGGGCTGCTGCCCCTCGGCCGGTGCCTGCTCGGAGGCCGGCGCCTGGTCGGCGGACGGCGCCGGGGCCTCCGCCTGCGCGGTCAGCAGATTGGCGGCGATCGCCACCGAGTCCTGGGCCGAGGACTGCTCCGAGGGCAGGGTGTACGGGCTGGGGCCGGCGACCTGGACCAGCGCCGGGGCCGCGGCCGCCCCGTGCGGCGCGGTGAACACCGAGCTGCCGGGGGTGGTCGGGGCGATGGTCTGCGCCGAGGCGCTGACCGCGGCGGTGAGCACCAGGGCGCCGGTCAGGACGGCCGCCCCGGCCGCGGCGGCGGTGGTGGAGCGGTTCCGGTCGGTCTGCCGAAGGAAGGCGTCGGCGAGCCGGCACAAGGCCGGCCCCAGAGGCGGGACAGGAGACATCGGAACCTCACGAACACGTACGGGGGCAGCACGCTGAGCCCGTTCGGGCGTGCTGAGTGGGGGACCACTCAGGTGTAACCGTCACCGAGCGGACTCCCAAACCGTGTGACGTACTACGGCGTGTAGTCATCACCGAGCCGGATATTCAAACCGACGGAGTAACGATCATGTGATCGGATGCTCCGTTCAGGGGATGAGGGCCGGCCCCGCCCGCCCCGCCGTCCTACTACTCCCGCTCGTACCGCCCCCGGAGGCTGTGAGGAGCACCACCCGCCCGGCGTGTTTGGACCGTCCGGGTACAAAGAATCCGGCCCGCCCCCGCAGGTGCGGGAGCGGGCCGGATCGGCTCAGCGGTGCCTGGTCATGGACCGGGCGTCAGAGCTCGGTTCGATCAGTTGTCGACCGGGCGGACGCGGATCCAGGTCTCCAGGTAGTTCGAGGACTCGTTCTCGACCTCGATGCTGGTGCCCGTCTTCGGGACGATGACGCTGCTGTACTTGTTCTCGTTGGTCCAGTAGGACTTCAGGTCGGAGAACTCGTCGACGCCCTTGGACTTCGGGATGACCGTCTCGACGCCCGCCTTGTGCAGGGTCAGACCATCGGTGCGGCGCGAGCCGAAGGTGGAGTCGTAGCCGTTGATGCGCGGGCGCATCAGCGAGCCGTCCTTCCACTTCAGCGGGGCCGGGTGCGAGTCGACCGGCAGGATCAGGCCCTGACCCGGGTGGTTGGTGACGTTGTTGTCGGTCTGCGACTCGTCCCAGTACCAGATCAGCAGACCGGCCTGGTACGGGTAGTGCTCCACCCAGCCCGGCTTGTCGGCGAAGCCGAAGTTGTACGGGCCGACCTTGAGGGTGCGGTCGTACGAGACGTACTGGCGGTTCTCCGCGATGTAGTACTGGTTGTAGTCGTTGGTGAACGAGCCGGTGGTCCGCGAGAAGCCCTTGGCGGTCCAGCCGTTGTCACCGTTCTCGGCGCCGTCGGTGAAGACGTTGGCGCCGTCCGCGGTCACCGCGATGTCGTCCAGGGCCAGGCCCTTGAGGTGCAGACCGCCGTCGGTGGTGTAGCGGAAGCGGACCTTGACGGCCTTGCCGGCGTAGGCGTCCAGCGGGAAGGCGAGGTCGCCCCACTTGTCGCCCGAGTTGCCGGTCAGCGAGGCCTTGCCGGAGGGGTCCTTCGGCAGCGCGACGCCGTTGTAGGTGCCGTCGAGGGCGGTCCAGTTGGCGCCACCGTCGGTGGAGACCTCGGCGTAGCCGTAGTCGAAGTCCTGCTCGATGTCGTACCAGGCCTTGGCCGACAGCGCGGCCTTGGCCTTGCCGGTCAGGTCGACGTCGCGGGTCAGCGAGACGTTCAGGTCGTCCGCGCTGCCGCTCCACCACTCGTTGGCGCCCGCGAAGGGCTTGTTGATGGTGGTGGTGACGGCCTTCTTCGGCAGGTCGACAACGAGCGCCTGCGGGAGCGCGCTGTTGTACTCGGCCGGGCCGATGTGGTGGGTCGACTCGGTGCCGGCCTTGGCCTTGTCGAACTTCAGCCAGCCGAGCTTGAGCTTGCTCCAGGCGTCGAGGTCGTTCGGCATGTCGCCGATCGAGTTCTTGCCCTCGCCGAGCCAGGAGCCGGACGACATCAGCGACCAGAAGCCGACCGAGTTGTCGATGCCGCTGCCGGAGGTGTCGTAGAGGTCCGGCAGACCGAGGTCGTGGCCGTACTCGTGGGCGAAGACACCGAGGCCGCCGTTCTCGGGCTGCATGGTGTAGTCGCCGACCCAGACGCCGGTGCCGCCGACGGGGGTGCCGCCGAGCTTGTTGGTGGCCGGACCGGTGGTGCCGGCGCCGGTGCCGTAGGCGTACGAGCGGTGGGCCCACAGGGCGTCAGTGCCCTGCTTGCCGCCGCCCGCCGACTGGTCCTCACCGGCGTGCACGATCTGGAAGTGGTCGATGTAACCGTCCGGCTCGTTGAAGTTGCCGTTGTGGTTGTAGTCGTACCGGTCCCACAGGTCGTACTGCGCGATGGCGGCCTTGATCTGCTCGTCCGTCTGGCCCTTGGCCTTCTGGTCGGCGACCCAGGTGTTGATCGCGTCGCGGATCAGGTCCTGCGCGTTGGCGCAGACGTGCTGGCCGCAGTAGTCCGAGCCGTAACGGGCCTCGTTGTACTTGACCTTCACCCAGTCGGTGACCTGGCCGTCGACCGAGTAGCGGCCCGAGGACTGCTTCTCGTAGTAGGTCTTCAGCGAGTCGCCGGACTTGTTGAAGTACAGGTCCTGGTAGTGCTGCTGGTTGTAGTCAGCCTGCCAGAGGGTGGAGTTGTTGGTCGCAGCGTCCGGCTTCTCGATCTGGTTGCGCTGCGGGCCGGGCTGGCCGCCGTACTTGATCTTGCCGTCCGGCGTCTTGGTGGTGCTGTCCACCTCGTCGCCGAACTCCACCAGGATGGTGAAGATCTTGTCCGTGCGCTCACGGGCCAGCTCGACGTACTTGTCCTTGCCCAGCTTGATGCTGGAGCTGCCGCCGTGCTGCTCGATCTTGGCGGTGCCGGCGAGCAGCTGCTCGGTGGCGGCCTTCTGCTCGGCCTCGACCTTCTCGGTCAGCGGGCCGGGAATGTTGTGCTCAGTGCTGGTCTGAACGGCGTCGGCCGGGTCCTGCGGGACGGGGGCGGCGCCGGCGGCGACCGCCGTGCTCGGGAGCAGTCCCGCGCCGAGCGCGGCTATGACCGCCGCGACTGAGGCGGCCGAAGCGGCTTTCCTGGTCATCTTCAACGTTGTGACGTCCTCCCCAAACCGTCCGGCTCTTGGCCTTCCGGTAAACCAATGAAAGACAGGTGGACGACATTTGATCCAAGCGTGGACGGAAAAGATAGACCTTGACCGTGACATGGCCACAGCGCTATCCTCCGCGACTCCGTATCAGCTGACGTGCTGTCAACAACATTGTCATTAAAGATGACCGCAGCTTCGATCGCACCCGCACCGGCCCCCGTTCAGGCCAGCGACCTGCCGGTTCGTGGTTCGGATCACAGTTTCGACGGGGGTACGGAAAACGGTTTGGGCCCCCGGCGCGAACGCCGGGGGCCCAAACCGTTGCTGTTGTCTGTTAAATGTTGCTACTTCGTCAGGTCCGGACCCGGCGAGGCGACGGCGGCCGGAGTGTCCGCGACCGCGGACTTCTCCTCGCCGCGGAAGGTGAACTTCGCTTCCTTGCCCTCGCCCTCGACACCGACGACCACGATGTGGCCGGCCCGCAGCTCGCCGAAGAGGATCTTCTCGGAGAGGTGGTCCTCGATCTCGCGCTGGATGGTCCGGCGCAGCGGCCGGGCGCCCAGGATCGGGTCGTAGCCGCGCTTGGCCAGCAGCTGCTTGGCCTCGACGCTGAGCTCCAGGCCCATGTCCTTGTCCTTGAGCCGCTCGTCCACCTTGTCGATCATGAGGTCGACGATCTGGATGATGTCTTCCTCGGACAGCTGGTGGAAGACCACGATGTCGTCGACGCGGTTCAGGAACTCGGGCCGGAAGTGCTGCTTGAGCTCCTCGCTGACCTTCGCCTTCATCCGGTCGTACCCGGTCTGGGTGTCGCCCTGGGCCGCGAAGCCCAGGTTGAAGCCCTTGGAGATGTCCCGGGTGCCGAGGTTGGTCGTCATGATGATGACGGTGTTCTTGAAGTCGACCACGCGGCCCTGGGAGTCGGTCAGGCGACCGTCCTCCAGGATCTGCAGCAGCGAGTTGAAGATGTCCGGGTGGGCCTTCTCCACCTCGTCGAAGAGGACGACGGAGAACGGCTTGCGGCGCACCTTCTCGGTGAGCTGGCCGCCCTCCTCGTAGCCGACGTAGCCGGGGGGCGAGCCGAAGAGCCGGGAGACGGTGTGCTTCTCCGAGAACTCCGACATGTCCAGCGCGATCAGCGCGTCCTCGTCGCCGAAGAGGAACTCGGCGAGCGTCTTGGACAGCTCGGTCTTACCGACACCGGACGGGCCGGCGAAGATGAACGAGCCACCGGGGCGCTTCGGGTCCTTGAGGCCCGCACGGGTGCGCCGGATGGCCTGGGAGAGCGCCTTGATGGCGTCCTTCTGGCCGATGACGCGCTTGTGCAGCTCGTCCTCCATGCGCAGCAGCCGGGAGGTCTCCTCCTCGGTCAGCTTGAAGACCGGGATGCCGGTGGCGGTGGCCAGGACCTCGGCGATGAGCTCCTCGTCGACCTCCGCGACGACATCCATGTCGCCGGCCTTCCACTCCTTCTCGCGCTTGGCCTTGGCCTGCAGGAGCTGCTTCTCGTCGTCGCGCAGGGACGCGGCCTTCTCGAAGTCCTGCGCGTCGATCGCGCTCTCCTTCTCGCGGCGCACATCGGCGATCTTCTCGTCGAACTCGCGCAGGTCCGGCGGCGCGGTCATCCGGCGGATGCGCATCCGGGAGCCGGCCTCGTCGATCAGGTCGATCGCCTTGTCCGGCAGGAAGCGGTCCGAGATGTACCGGTCGGCCAGGGTGGCGGCGGCGACCAGGGCGGCGTCCGTGATCGAGACCCGGTGGTGGGCCTCGTAGCGGTCGCGCAGGCCCTTGAGGATCTCGATGGTGTGCGGCAGCGAGGGCTCGGCGACCTGGATCGGCTGGAAGCGGCGCTCCAGCGCGGCGTCCTTCTCCAGGTGCTTGCGGTACTCGTCGAGCGTGGTGGCACCGATGGTCTGGAGCTCACCGCGGGCCAGCATCGGCTTGAGGATCGAGGCGGCGTCGATGGCACCCTCGGCGGCGCCCGCGCCGACCAGGGTGTGCAGCTCGTCGATGAACAGGATGATGTCGCCGCGGGTGCGGATCTCCTTGAGGACCTTCTTCAGGCGCTCCTCGAAGTCACCGCGGTAGCGGGAGCCGGCCACCAGGGCGCCCAGGTCCAGCGTGTAGAGCTGCTTGTCCTTGAGCGTCTCCGGGACCTCGCCCTTGACGATCGCCTGGGCCAGGCCCTCGACCACGGCGGTCTTGCCGACGCCGGGCTCACCGATCAGGACCGGGTTGTTCTTGGTGCGGCGGGACAGCACCTGCATGACCCGCTCGATCTCCTTCTCGCGCCCGATCACCGGGTCGAGCTTGGCCTCGCGGGCGGCCTGGGTGAGGTTGCGGCCGAACTGGTCCAGGACCAGCGAGGTCGACGGGGTGCCCTCGGCCGGACCGCCGGCCGTGGCCGACTCCTTGCCGCCGGGGGTCTGGTAACCGGAGAGCAGCTGGATGACCTGCTGACGGACCCGGTTCAGGTCGGCGCCCAGCTTCACCAGGACCTGGGCCGCGACGCCCTCGCCCTCGCGGATCAGGCCGAGCAGGATGTGCTCGGTGCCGATGTAGTTGTGGCCGAGCTGCAGGGCCTCCCGGAGCGACAGCTCCAGGACCTTCTTGGCCCGCGGGGTGAAGGGAATGTGACCGGACGGGGCCTGCTGGCCCTGGCCGATGATCTCCTCGACCTGCTGGCGAACGGCCTCAAGAGAAATCCCGAGGCTCTCCAGGGCCTTAGCGGCGACACCCTCACCCTCGTGGATCAGACCCAGGAGGATGTGCTCGGTGCCGATGTAGTTGTGGTTGAGCATCCGGGCTTCTTCCTGAGCCAGGACGACAACCCGCCGCGCGCGGTCGGTGAACCTCTCGAACATCGTTTATCGCTCCTCAGAGCGGTCGGGCAGTTCGGGGTCCGTCCCCGCCCTGTCCTTCCGCATGCTAGTCCCGCTCAGCGGCGCGGCCCACGGATTCGCTCCCCTCGCGGGGAGCGACATGCTGCGCGACCAGCCGACACCAATCCCAACCCGATGTTGGGAGACGGTGTTCCCGCACGCGGGCCGGATGCACCGGATACCGCTACGCCATCGGCGAACAACCGCCGCCGCGGCGCAGTCGGTGGGCGTCCGACCGGTCACGCGTACTGCCCCGGACAGGGTCGCGGACCCCGTCCATCTGCATTCATACCCGGTATCGGGGCGGTTCTCGCGCAGTTTCCGCGGTGGCGGTGTTCGCCTGGCGAGAAGTCGGCCGCCACTGACGGTAGGTCAGCCGCGGTCGCGGTGGCCGGTACGCCGTCCCGGTGGTGCCCGCGTTACCGCTTCGCCCTTCCAGCGTTGCACAGGCCGTGACCGTTCTGCCGCCCGAGCCCGTGCCCGGCCCGCTGCCCGAACGGGCGGCCGCGCCCGCGCCGGGCCGCCGAGGCGCCGTCCGGGCGTACGCCGCAGGGCGCGGAGGGAACCCGTCCGGGCGGCCGGGCAGCGCCCGGATCAGGCCGCGTTGGCCTTCTCGTAGGCCTCGCGCACATTGCTGGGGACGCGGCCGCGGTCGTTGACCTCCAGGCCCTGCTCCTTGGCCCACGCGCGGATCTTGGCGGTGTCCGGGACGCTGCCGGACGGGCGCGGGGCGGCGCTGCGGCCCGCGCGGCGGGGGCCGGCGAGGCGGCCGCTCTGCTTGCGCCCCTTCTCGACGTACGGCGCCAGCAGACCGCGGAGCTTGTCCGCGTTGGCGCTCTTCAGATCGATCTCGTAGGCAACGCCGTCGAGGGCGAACGTCACCGTCTCGTCCGCCGACCCGCCGTCGAGATCGTCTTCAAGAATGACCTGCACCCTCTGTGCCACGGGCTTCCCTTTCCGCTAAACGACCCTTTGCCTAAGGAAAGGAAAGCGCCTTTCTCCGGAAAACACAAACCCCTGACCGTCCCGGGGGCGGCTCACAGGTGCAGCAGCATGCGCGAGTTGCCCAGCGTGTTGGGCTTCACCCGCTCCAGGTCGAGGAACTCGGCAACACCTTCATCGTACGAGCGGAGAAGTTCTTCATAGACATCCGTAGCGATCGCCGCCGGGTCTGTCGTACCATCATCGGTTTCCTGGACCTCTCCGATCTCCACGAAACCGTGTTTCGCGAAGAACGGGACCTCGAACGTCAAGCAGAAAATCCGACGGACGCCGAGCCAGCGGGCGGTCTGCAGCAGCTTCTCCAGCAGCAGGTGTCCGACGCCGTGGCCCCGGCAGGACTCGTCGACGGCGAGCGTGCGGACCTCGGCGAGGTCCTCCCACATGACGTGGAGCGCGCCGCAGGCCACCACCGTCCCGTTGTCGTCGCGTTCCGCGACCCAGAACTCCTGCACCGATTCGAACAGCATGACGGTGGGCTTGTCGAGCAGAATCCCGTCACGCGAGTAGCTGTCGATGAGCCTGCGCACTGCCCGCACGTCCGTGGTCCGCGCCCGGCGGATGGTGACCTCCATGGCCGGACGTTATCGTGCCGGCCTCGATCCGGTCTCCCCGGTATCCGGTCCGCTCCCGGGTCCGCTCTCCGGAGAATCCGGGGCCACCGGATCGGTCGGGAACAGAGCGGCCACCCGCAAGGCGTCCCGCAGCGCCTCCCGTTGCTCCGGCGACATCAGGCCGAAGAAGTGCACCAGGGCCGCGGCCGGATTGTCGCCGGTCGCCCACGCGTCGTTCATCAGGGCCGCCGTGTACGCCTCGCGCGAGGAGACCGGTTCATATCGATAGGCCCGGCCGACGCGCTCCCGGCGGAGCCAGCCCTTTCGGTGCAGCTTGTCCAGGACGGTCATCACCGTGGTGTACGCGATTTCCCGTTCCGACCGCAGATCCAGAAGGACCTCGCGAACCGTGACCGGACGGTTCCACTGCCACACCCGGGTCATGATGGCGTTCTCAAGTTCGCCGAGTTGCCGGACCATAGTCCGGCCAGGATAGGGAGTGAACAGGGCAAATCTTGTGAAGTGCCGCGAAACCGGCGCGCCGCCACCCCCGGAATCCGGGAATGGCGGCGCGGGGTGCGACGGGGGCGTCCGGCGGATGCCGGGCGGGCCGTGCGGCCACTCAGTCGACCAGGTCCTCCTTGGCCTTCTGGGCGCCGCCCTGGGTGCGGATGATGGCCCGCACCAGGAAGCCGAAGCCGATCGCCATGACCAGGGGTGGGACGATCGCGCTGACGTAGTCCATCAGGTCACTCCTCCTCGCTCTGCTCCGCCGTACCGGCGGATGCCTTGGGCTCCGGCTTCACCAGCGGGAAGAGCACCGTCTCCCGGATGTTCTTGCCGGTGAGCAGCATGATCAGGCGGTCCACCCCGAGCCCGAGGCCGCCGGTGGGCGGCATCGCGTACTCCAGGGCCCGCAGGAAGTCCTCGTCGATCTGCATCGCCTCGACGTCGCCGCCGGCCGCGAGCAGGGACTGCGCGGTGAGGCGGGCGCGCTGCTCGACCGGGTCGATCAGCTCGGAGTAGGCGGTGCCGATCTCGGTACCGAAGATCACCAGGTCCCACTTCTCGGCCACGCCCGGGATCGAGCGGTGCTCGCGGGTCAGCGGGGAGACCTCGGTCGGGTAGTCCTTGATGAAGGTCGGCCGGACGGCGTTCTCCTCCAGCAGGCGCTCGACCATCTCCAGCACGATCTGGCCGTGGCCCCACTTCTGCTCGAAGGGGATGCCGTGCTCGGCGGCCAGCCTGCGCAGCTCCTCGACGCCGGTCTCCGGGGTGACCTCGGTGCCCAGGTGCTCGGAGATGCCCGGGTAGACGCTCACCTCGGCCCAGGGCTCGGCCAGGTCGATCTCGTGCTCCACGCCGTGCGGGTCCAGGCCCTTGATCACCGTGGTGCCCAGCGCGTCCCGGGCCGCGTTGACGATGGTGGCCCGGATCAGCTCGGCCTGGGTGTCGTAGTCGCCATAGGCCTCGTACGACTCCAGCGAGGTGAACTCCGGGTTGTGGGTGGAGTCCGCGCCCTCGTTGCGGAAGTTGCGGTTGATCTCGAAGACCTTCTCCGCGCCGCCGACCACCAGCCGCTTGAGGTACAGCTCGGGGGCGATCCGCATGAAGAGGTCGATGTCGTAGGCGTTGATGTGCGTCTTGAACGGACGCGCGTTGGCGCCGCCGTGCACCGGCTGCAGCATCGGGGTCTCGACCTCGATGTAGCCGCGCTCCTCGTAGGTGCGGCGGATCGAGCGGACCACCTTGGAGCGCAGGTGCAGGATCTCGCGGGCCTCGGGGTTGACGATCAGGTCCACGTACCGCTGACGGACCCGGGCCTCCGGGTCGGTCAGGCCCTTGTGCTTGTCGGGCAGCGGGCGCAGGCACTTGGCGGTGAGCTCCCAGCGGTCCACCATCACCGACAGCTCGCCGCGCCGGGAGGTGATCACCTCGCCCTCGACGCCGACCTGGTCGCCGAGGTCGATGTCCGACTTCCAGGCCGCCAGCCGCTCCTCGCCCAGCTTGTCCAGGGACAGCATCACCTGGAGGTCGCCGGAGCCGTCGCGCAGGGTCGCGAAGCAGAGCTTGCCACCGGTGCGGGAGAGGATCACCCGGCCGGTGATGCCGGTCCGCTCGCCGGTCGCGGTGTCCGGGGCCAGGTCCGGGTGCTTGTCCCGGAGGTCGGCGATGGTGCTGGTGCGGGGGAAGCCGACCGGGTACGGGTCGATGCCGGCCGCCCGGAGCCGGTCCAGCTTCTCGCGCCGGACGCGCATCTGCTCGGGAAGGTCGTCGGTCGCGGTGATGGGACTCTGATCGCTCACCCCACCAGGGTAGCCAGCCCGCGGTGGTGCTCCGCCACGGGATTACCGCGCCGCGCGGGGCGGGGCCGGGGGCCGCCGCCCCCGCCCCGCGCCACGGGTTCAGGAGCGCCGGCGGCCGAGGCGGCGGGAGGTGAGGAGCGCGGCGCCGCCCAGGGCCAGTGCGGTGGCGGAGGCCCAGGCCAGCGGGACGGCGTCGCCGCGGCCGCTGTCGGCCAGCTCGCCGCCGTCCGCGAGGTCGAGCGCCGCCGTGCCCGCGGTCCCGGTGGTGCCGGTCCGGGTGGCGGTCCGGCCGGCCGTGGTGGTGGCGGTGCCGCCGGTGGAGCCGGCCGCGGTGCTCCCGCTCCCGGTCCCGCTGCCGGAACCGCTGCCGGCGCCGGTGGAGTCCGCCGCCGAGGCCGGTACGACCGGCGCGGCCGGCTCGACCGGAGTCCCGGCCCCGCCGTCCGGGACGGGGGTCACGGGCGCGGGGAGCGAGCGCAGCGCGACCTTGATCCGGTCGTTGTCCGGGTTGGGGTCCCAGCTCATGGGGGCGCTCGGGTAGCCCTCCTCCAGGTCGCTGAGCTGGTTCTGGAACGAGACGGTGGCGGACAGCGGGACGGTGCCCTCGTCCAGCTGCACGCCCAGGACGTGGCGGCTGGACGAGCCGTTCGCCATGAAGAAGTCGAAGGCCGTGCAGTCGAACTTGTTGAGCGGGTGGTCCTGGGGCACGCCCAGGACGCGGTTGTTCGCCCGGCAGTTCTTGGGCAGGTCGGTGACCGTGGCGCCCTCCGGCAGCTGGATCCGGACGAACGGGGTGCCCTCGCCGCCGCTGCGGTCGAAGATCGAGGCCGGGCCCCGGTTGGCGGCCGTGATGGTGAGCGTTCCGGTGCGGCCGGAGGCGTCCGGGGTCCAGGTGCCGGTCAGGCCGAAGTCGGCGCCGTTGTCCGCGAACACCTCCTGCTCGGTGAAGTGGCCGTTGACGTCGGGGTAGCCGGAGGGGATGCCCTCGGCGGAGTCGCGGGTCAGGGTGGCGGGCGCGCCGGTGCCGTGCTGGAAGGTCAGCCGCTTGCGCAGCGCCGGCCCCTGCGCGGCGGCCGCGTTCGGGTCGGCGAAGACCGAGAAGTCCGCGAAGGTGTACTCGGCCTCGGAGGTGACGGTGAGGTCGAGGCCGTTCAGCCGGACCGGCTCGTTGGGCAGGATCTCGCCCTCGACGGAGCAGATGCCGTGGATGGTCGCGATCGGCGTGCCGAAGCCCTCGCGGCCGATCTGGCCCGGGTCGGTGGCGTACTCGCAGTTGGACGGCCAGTCCTCGACCTTCAGCCCGGGCAGCAGCTGGACCTCGACGATCGCCCGGGCGGCCGAGACGCCGCCGCGGTTGGCGAACCGCACGGCCGGGGTGAAGGTGCTGCCGACCTTGGCGTGCTCCTTGGGGGCGATCTCCCCGGCCCGGAACACGGCGCCGCCGGCCTCGACCGCGAAGTCCTTGTTCGCCGACTCGGCGCCGGGCGCGGTCACCGCGGCGTGCACTACGCCCCTCGTGCCGGGCTTGACCCCGGGCACGGCGCTCAGCCACAGGTGGTCGGTGATGTTGATGCTCTCGTGGTTGAGGTTGTTGAGGTCGCAGGTGATCGTCCGGGCCGCGGTGACGCAGCGGCCGCCGGAGGCGGTGAGCACGGCGACGCCGTCCAGCCCGGTGGTGTCGAGGGTGAGCTTGGCGCCCGGGACCGGGGCGGTGCCGGTCCGGCCGACCCGGAGGAAGACGTTCTCGCCGAACTGCGGCTGGGTGGTCGGCTCGCCCTGGATCTGGATCAGGGCGCCGACCTCGATGCTGAGGGTCGGCCCCGCGGCGTGGGCGGGGACGGCGAGCGTGCCGACGGACAGGGCGGCGACGGCCGTCGCCGCGGCCGTGCCGAGCACCCGGCGCGTGCGGGTCGAGTTCACGGGGATCCTCTTGATCGTGGGGTGTCCCCGCGACCTTATGGACGGTCGGCCGGACGTCAACCCGGTTGATCGCCCATCAATTCGTACAGGACGGGAGCGATCCGGCGGCGCGCGCGGTGATGGTTATCGAGTTGTGACCCGAACGATCCGCCCGGGGAACGGAATTGTCGACAGATGGACCGGGGAGGCCGGGCCGCTCGGTGCGGCGCGGCCTCCCCGGGAAGCGGTGGCGGGACGGGCTCAGCCGGTGCCGGTGGCCAGCTCCAGGTCCTCGGGCGCGGCCGGGTGGGCCGGCCGGTCCGGGTGGGGGGAGGAGGCCTTGGGGCGGCGGCCGAACAGTTCGGCGGGGGTGGGCATCCGGTGCGGCCGGGCGGGCTGCTGGTCCTGCGGGCCGCGGGGGGCGCCCTTGCGGGCGGCGGCGGGCTGCTCGGCGGGGTGCTCGGTGCTGCTCATCGGGATCCGTCCTCCAACAGGGATGAGGGGACTGCTCGGGGGTGCGGCGGGGCTCGGTACGGCGACGAGGTGGCGCTGGCCGCTGGTGAGGGCGAGCCGTTCGCGGACGGCGGCCTCGGCCAGCGCGTGGCAGCGTCCGGCCAGCCGGGAGCGGCGGGAGCGCTCGTGCTGGCCGCAGGGCTGGCGGGACAGTCCGCGCAGCGCGGTGAGGTCCTCCGGTCCCGGGAGGTAGCCGTCGGTCACCGCCTCCTCCAGCCGTTCCAGGTAGCCGCTGGCGCTGCCGGGCAGGGCGGCCCGGTAGCGGGTGAGGTCGGCGAGGAGGAAGGCGCGCAGCCGGCCCCCCTCCTGGACGGCCTCGTCGATCGCCTCGGTCAGACGCAGTGCGTCCTGGACGTCCTCGGCCCACAGGGCGGCACCCGCGTCCGCGTACAGCGGCCGGTCGGAGAGCTGGAAGTGGACGGGGACGGCGGGGTGCAGGGCTTGGGCGAGGGCGCGGCGCAGCACGCGGACTTCGTCGGCGCTGAAGGCCATGCCGCCGCGCGATCCGTGTGGCGTAGGCATGGGCTGACACTACGTGAGGAATATCCGATTTGTCGGTAGTGTCGCGCCGAGCCCCCACGTTCGGACGCTGCGGGGCGTCCCCCGGGTCAGCTCGGGCGGTTGCGTTCGAAGACCAGGCGCAGGCCGATGAGGGTGAGCCAGGGCTCGTGGACGTCGAGGGAGCCGGCCTCGCCGAGGACGAGCGGGGCCAGGCCGCCGGTGGCGATCACCTGGACGTCGTCGGGGTCCTTGGACAGCTCCCGGGCCATCCGGTCGACCAGGCCGTCGACCTGCCCGGCGAAGCCGTAGAGGATGCCGGACTGCATGCCCTCGACGGTGTTCTTGCCGATCACGTTGCGCGGGCGGGTCAGCTCGATCTTGCGCAGCAGGGCGCCGCGGTTGCCGAGGGCCTCGACCGAGATCTCGATGCCGGGGGCGATCGCGCCGCCGACGTAGTCGCCGCGGGCGTTGACCGCGTCGAAGGTGGTGGCGGTGCCGAAGTCGACCACGATGCAGGGGCCGCCGTAGAGGTGGTTGGCGGCCAGCGCGTTGACGATCCGGTCGGCGCCGACCTCCTTGGGGTTGTCCATGAGGACGTGCACCCCCGTCTTCACCCCCGGCTCCACGATCACCGCGGGGACGTCGCCGTAGTACCGGCGCGCCACCTCGCGGAACTCGTGGAGCACGGAGGGGACGGAGGAGCAGATCGCCAGGCCCTCGACCTTCGCGTCCGCGATCGCGGTGCGCGATCCCTGCGAGCCCATCAGGCCGTGCAGCAGCACCGCCAGCTCGTCCGCCGTGCGGCGCGGATCGGTGGAGATCCGCCAGGTCTCGACCACCTCCTCACCGCCGAACAGGCCGAGGGTGGTCTGGGTGTTGCCGACGTCGATGGTGAGCAGCATCAGGTGCTTTCTGCGTCGAGGACCGGGGGCGAACGGGCGAGCGGGCCGGACGGACGGTCAGGCGCGCAGGTCCAGGCCGATGTCCAGGATCGGCGAGGAGTGGGTCAGCGCGCCCACCGCCAGGTACTGGACACCAGTCTGGGCGACCTCGCGCGCGGTGGCCAGGGTGAGTCCGCCGGACGCCTCCAGCTCGGCCCGGCCGGCCACCAGGGCGACCGCCTCGCGCAGCTGCGGGACGGTGAAGTTGTCCAGCAGGATCAGGTCCGCCCCGGCCTCCAGGACCGGGGTGATCTGCTCCAGGGTGTCGACCTCGACCTCGACCGGCAGCTCCGGGTAGGCGGCCCGGACGGCCCGGAAGGCCTCGGCGACGCCGCCGGCCGCGACCACGTGGTTGTCCTTGACCAGGGCCGCGTCCGAGAGCGCCATCCGGTGGTTGGCGCCGCCGCCGCAGCGGACCGCGAACTTCTCCAGCGCGCGCAGGCCAGGGGTGGTCTTGCGGGTGTCGCGGACCACCGCGTCGGTGCCCTCCAGGGCGTCCGCCCAGGCGCGGGTGGCGGTGGCGATGCCGGACAGGTGGCAGAGCAGGTTGAGCGCGCTGCGCTCGGCGGTCAGCAGGTCCCGGGTGCGGGAGCGGACCGAGAGCAGCACCTGGCCGGCCTCGACCCGGTCGCCGTCCTGGACGTGCCGCTCGACCTCGAACTCCTCCTCGCAGACCAGCGAGACGACGGCCTCGGCGATCCGCAGGCCGGCCACCACGCCCGCCGCGCGGGCGGTGAAGTCGGCGGTGGCGACGGCGTCGGCGGGCACGGTGGCCACCGAGGTGACGTCCTCGCCGCCGGCCAGGTCCTCGGCCAGCGCCAGGGTCGCGATGTCCTCGACCTCGACCGGGTCCAGGCCGGCCTCCTCCAGCAGCTCGGCGAGCTGGGGGTCCAGGCCGGTCTCGTAGCCCTCGCCGTCCCCGCAGGCGCAGCCGTCGCCGCAGCCGCCGGCCAGCGGGAGCTCGTCGTGCTCGTGCTCGTGCAGGTGGGTCACGTCGGTCGCGTCGGTCATGGTGGTTACGGCTCCTCGAGGGTGCTGACGGGTCCGCCGGAGGCGGTGAGGGTGGTGATCAGATGGCGTTGCCAGTGCGCGTCGTCGCGCTCCGGGAAGTCCTCGCGCCAGTGGCAGCCGCGGGTCTCCTCGCGCTGCGCGGCGGCGGTGACCAGGGCGTCGGCGACCAGCAGCAGGTTGGCGGCCTCCCAGGTCTCCACCCGGGGGTCGGCCGGCTTCTCCTCGGCGACGGCGGCGCGGGTCTGCCCGGCGAGCAGGGCCAGGCCCTCCGCCGTGGCGGCCATCGACGCGGCCGAGCGCAGCACGCCGGTGCCGCGCGACATCAGCCGCTGGATCTCGGCCCGCGCCTCGGGCGCGGGCAGCGGCACCGGGTGGGCGGCACCGGCCGCCTCGACGTCGACGACGCGCTCGGGCAGGTCCCCGGCGGTGTGCCGGGCGGCCAGGTCGGCGGCGATCCGCTCGGCGAAGACCAGGCCCTCCAGCAGGGAGTTGGAGGCCAGCCGGTTGGCGCCGTGCACCCCGGTGCAGGCCACCTCGCCGCACGCGTAGAGGCCGGGGACGGACGTCCGGCCGCGGTTGTCGGTGCGCACCCCGCCGGAGGCGTGGTGCGCGGCCGGCGCGATCGGGATCGGCTCGGTGACCGGGTCGATGCCGTGCGCGCGGCAGGAGGCCAGGATGGTGGGGAAGCGCCGCTGCCACATCCCGGCGCCGAAGTGCCGCCCGTCCAGGTACATGTGGTCGGTGCCGTGCTCCTGCATCCGGCGGGTGATCGCCTTGGCGACGATGTCGCGCGGGGCGAGTTCGGCCAGCTCGTGCTGCCCGACCATGAACCGGACGCCGTCCGCGTCGACCAGGTGCGCGCCCTCGCCGCGGACCGCTTCGGAGACCAGCGGCTGCTGGCCCTCCGCCTCGGGGCCGAGCCAGAGCACGGTGGGGTGGAACTGGACGAACTCCAGGTCGGTGACCTCGGCGCCGGCCCGCAGCGCGAGCGCCACGCCGTCCCCGGTGGAGACCGGCGGGTTGGTGGTGGCCGAGAAGACCTGGCCCATGCCGCCGGTGGCGAGCACCACCGCGCGGGCCCGGACGGCGCCGACGCCGTCCCGCTGGCCCTCGCCCATCACGTGCAGGGTGAGTCCGGCGGCGTGCCCGTCGGCGTCGGTGAGCAGGTCGAGCACCAGGGCGTGCTCGATCAGCTCGATGTCCGGGTCCCGGCGGACCGCCTCGACCAGGGCGCGGGATATCTCGGCGCCGGTGGCGTCCCCGCCGGCGTGCGCGATCCGGTTCCGGTGGTGGCCGCCCTCGCGGGTGAGCAGGACGTCGCCGTCCTCGCCCCGGTCGAAGGCCGCGCCGAGCGCGATCAGTCGGCGGACCGCGTCCGGGCCCTCGGTGACCAGGGTGCGGACGCTGTCCCCGTCGCACAGCCCGGCGCCCGCCACCAGGGTGTCGGCCAGGTGCTGCTCGGGGGTGTCCCCCTCGCCGAGGGCGGCCGCGACGCCGCCCTGGGCCCAGCGGGTGGACCCGTCGTCCAGCATCGCCTTGGTGACCACCAGGGCCCGCAGGCCGGCCCGGCGGACGTTGAGGGCGACGGTGAGCCCGGCCACGCCGGAGCCGACCACGACGACATCGGTGTCGGTGGTCCAGCCCGGCGCGGGGGCGGTGAGGCGGTGGGTGACGGACATGACTTCAGTGGCTCCTTAGCGCGCGACCGGGCCGGCCGCGCCGTTGTCGCCACGGTACGCCGCGTCGCCGCGCAGCAGTCCGGTGCCCTCCCCGGCCTCGGCCGGGTCGCCGCCGGTGCCGGTGACCCGGTTCCGCTCGTCCACGAAGACGACCTTGGGGAGGTAGCCCTTGGCCTCGGCGGTGTCCATCTGCCCGTAGGCGATCAGGATGACCAGGTCGCCGGGGTGGACCAGCCGGGCGGCGGCGCCGTTGATGCCGATGACGCCGGAGCCGCGCGGGCCGGCGATGGTGTACGTCTCCAGCCGGGCGCCGTTGTTGATGTCGACGATGTGGACCAGCTCGCCGGGGAGCAGGTCGGCGGCGTCGAGCAGGTCCTCGTCCACCGTGACCGAGCCGACGTAGTGCAGGTCGGCCTGGGTCACGGTGGCCCGGTGGATCTTGGACTTGAGCATGGTGCGGAGCATTGCGGGTCACGCCTCCTGTGAGTGCATGCCTAGGGGGTACTTGCTGCCCAACGCTCTTCGGGCGAGCGTTTGTTTCGGTCCGGTGCTGCGGTCCGGTGCTGCGATCCGGTGTGCCGGGTCCGGCGCGGTGGCTACCGGACGATGATGCGGACGTTGTCGATCAGGCGGGTCGCGCCCACCTTCGCGGCGACGGCCAGCACCGCCTCGCCCTGGAAGTCGTCCGGCGCCTCGGTGAAGTCGTGCGGATCGATCAGGGCGAGGTAGTCGAGGTCGACGCCCTCGGCGGCGTCGAGCACGGCCGAGGCGGCCTCGCGCACGGCCTTCGGGCCCCGCGCGGCCGCGTCCCGGCCGGCGAACAGGGCCTCGGAGAGGGCCAGGGCGCGGGCGCGCTCCTCCGCCGAGAGGAAGCGGTTGCGGGAGGAGAGCGCCAGGCCGTCCTCCTCGCGGACGGTCGGCACGCCGACGATCTCGACGTCGAAGTCCAGGTCGGCCACCATCCGGCGGACGACCGCCAGCTGCTGGGCGTCCTTCTCGCCGAAGAACGCGAAGTCCGGGTCGGTGATGTGCAGCAGCTTGGCGACGACGGTCAGCACGCCGTCGAAGTGGCCGGGCCGGGTGGCGCCCTCGTAGCGCTCGCCCATCGGGCCGGCCGCCATCCGCACCTGCGGCTCGCCGTTCGGGTAGACCTCGTCGACGGACGGCGCGAAGACCACGTCGGCACCGTTGGCCTCGGCCAGCCGCACGTCGTCGTCCAGGGTGCGCGGGTAGCGCTCCAGGTCCTCGCCGGCGCCGAACTGCAGCGGGTTGACGAAGACGGTGACGGCGACCCGGCCCTCCCGGCCGACCTGCTTGCGGGCGGCCCGGATCAGCGCGGCATGGCCCTCGTGCAGGGCGCCCATCGTCATCACGACCGCGTTGTCGACCGGCTGCTCGTCCGGCCAGAACGCCGACTCGAAGTCGTCGACGGTGCGGGTGACGACGGCCCGGTGGACCTTCGGGGCGTGCTGGGCCTTGCCCGGCTGCTTGCCGCGTGCCATTACTGCTTCTCCTCGTTCAGTACGTCCAGCAGCGCCGCCGCCGACGTTTCGTCGATCGTCCCGCGGGCCAGGGCCCGCTGGGCGGTGGCCCGGGCCATCGCCCGGTAGGCGGCGGGGATGTCCGGGGACACCGTACTGAGCTGCGCCAGGTGGCGCCGTACGGTGCCGGCGTCGCCCCGGGCGACCGGGCCGGTGAGGGCCGCGTCGCCGGAGCGCAGGGAGTTGTCGAGCGCGGCGCCGAGCAGCGGGCCGAGCATCCGGCCGGGCTCGGCGACGCCGGCCGTGCGCAGCAGCTCCATCGCCTGCGCGACCAGCGTGACCAGGTGGTTGGCGCCGTGCGCGAGGGCGGTGTGGTACATCGGGCGGACGTTCTCGGGCACCCACTCGGGCTCGCCGCCCATCTCCACCACCAGCGCCTCGGCGACCGGGCGCAGCTCCTCGGGGGCGGTCACCCCGAACGGGCAGCCGGCCAGCCGGGCCAGGTCGACGGAGGTGCCGGTGAAGGTCATCGCGGGGTGCAGCGCGAGCGGCAGCGCGCCGGCCGCGGCGGCCGGCTCCAGCACGGCCACGCCGTGCGCGCCGGAGGTGTGCACCAGGATCTGGCCGGGCCGGACGGCGCCGGTGGCGGCGAGGCCGGTGACCAGGCCGGCCAGCGCGTCGTCGGGGACGGTGAGCAGGACGAGGTCGGCGGCGGCCAGCACCTGCGGCGGGGTGACGATCCGTACGCCCGGCAGCAGGGTCTCGGCCCGGCGGCGCGAGGCGGCGGACACCGTTGCCGGGATCGGCCGGGTCGCCGAGGCCGTCGGCGAGCGGGGCGAACTCGCCGCGGTCGGCGAAGTCGGACGGACTCACGCGTCCACCTTTGTCCAGGGGTTCCGTTCCAGTCCACTGCCGGGGTACCGGACGTACCGGCCCATTCTACGGGCGGGGCCGGGCCCGCGGAGCGGTTCGCTCCGGACCGGGCGCGGGGCCGGGTCCGGAGCGTGGGCGGGGGCCGGGGCGGTGGGAGAGGACGCGGCGGCCGGCGGCGGGGCGGGTCAGTCGGAGGCGCCGGCCCGGATCAGTCCGGCCTCGTAGGCCAGGACCACGGCCTGGACCCGGTCGCGCAGGCCCAGCTTGGCCAGGATCCGCCCGACGTGGGTCTTCACGGTGGCCTCGGAGAGCACCAGCCGGGCCGCGATCTCCCCGTTCGACAGGCCCTGGGCGACCAGCAGGAACACCTCGCGCTCGCGCTCGGTGAGCGGGCCCAGGGTGTCGGAGCCGCCCGGGCCGCTCTGCGGGGTCGGCAGCACCTCGGCGAAGCGGTCGATCATGCGGCGGGTGGTGGTCGGGGCGACCACGGCGTCCCCGCCGTGCACGGCGCGGATCGCGGCCACCAGCTCGGTCGGCGGCACGTCCTTGAGCAGGAAGCCGCTGGCCCCGGCCTTGAGCGCGGCGAAGGCGTACTCGTCGAGGTCGAAGGTGGTGAGGATGAGCACGTGCGGGGCGTCCGGCAGCGGGCTGCCGTCCTCGGCCAGGCAGATCCGCCGGGTGGCCTGCACCCCGTCCAGCCGCGGCATCCGGACGTCCATGAGGATCACGTCCACCGCCGTGTGCCGGAGCTTCTCCACGGCCTGGGCGCCGTCCCCGGCCTCGGCGGCGATCTCGATGTCCCCCTGCGACTGGAGGATCATCCGGAATCCGGTGCGCAGCAGCTCCTGGTCGTCGACCAGCATCACACGGATGGTCAAGGGTGGCTCCTAGTTCCTCGGGGAGGACAGCGGGGGTCGGTGGCGTCCGTCGGCGGGTGTCCGGGTCGGCGGGTCCTGGGTCAGGCGGCCTTGAGCGGCAGGACGGCGCGGATCCGGAATCCGCCGCCGGGGCGGGGCCCGATGTCGAGGCTGCCGCTGACCATACCGACCCGCTCGCGCATGCCGATCAGGCCGTGGCCCTGGCCGTCGGTGCCGCCGGAGGCGAGCTGCTCGTCGGTGCTGCCGCGGCCGTCGTCCTCGACCAGCACGGCCAGTTCGCGCTCGCCGAAGTCGACCGCGACCCGGGCGTGGACGTCGGGGCCGCCGTGCTTGCGGACGTTGGTCAGCGCCTCCTGGACGATCCGGTAGACCGTCAGCTCGACGCCGCGCGGCAGTTCGCGCGGGTGGCCCGAGGTGGCGAAGTCGACCTGGAGGCCGGCCGTGCGGACCTGGTCGAGCAGCTCCGGCAGCTCCTCGACGCCGGGCTGCGGCACGTACTCCTCGCCCTTGGTGTCGGCGCTGCGCAGCACGCCCAGCAGCCGGCGCATCTCGACCAGCGCCTGCCGGCCGGTGGAGGCGATGGTGCTGAGCGCCTCCTTGGCCTGCTGCGGCGAGTTGTCCAGGACGTAGGCGGCGCCGTCGGCCTGGACGATCATCACCGAGACGTTGTGCGCGACCACGTCGTGCAGTTCGCGGGCGATCCGGGCCCGCTCGGCGGCGACCGCGACCTTGGACTGGGCGTCGCGCTCCCGCTCCAGCCGGGCCGCCCGGTCCTCCAGCTCGACCAGGTACGCCCGGCGCACCCTGGTCAGCCGGCCCCAGGCCCAGCAGAGGATGAACGGGGTGGTCATCAGGCCGATGATGAGCAGCGCCTCGGGGGCGGAGTAGTTCACGAAGTGGACGTCGGAGTCGCCGACCGACTGGATCTTCTGCGGATGCAGCCGCCAGTACACCAGCGGGCCCGCGAGCAGACCGCCGAGCAGCGCGAACCGGGACGTCCAGGGCTTGCCGAACGCGGCGCCGGTGTAGGCGAACACCAGGTAGGCGATGCTGGAGACCGCCGGGTTGACGTCCAGGAGGACCTGGGTGACGCCGATCAGGCCCGCGGCGGCCACCGTCGCGTCGGGGAAGCGCCGGCGGAACACCATCAGCAGGGGCAGCAGGACGGCGACGGCGTAGTGGACCCCGAGCCGCCAGCCGCTGTTCTCGCTCCCGCCCTCCGGCACCACGCCGAGGAAGAGCACCATCGCGGCCCAGACGGAGTCGATCACCATGGGGTGACGGCGGAGCCAGGCGTTGAGTCGATGCACGACTCAAGCGTAGGCAGTCGCACCCCGTGTCCAGGTCCGCCGGGAGGGCGATCCGTTCTACTCCCTAGGTCGGAGAGCCCGGCATGCCGCTGCCGTAGGGATTGGGCGGGTACGGACCGGGTGTGTAGCGTCCCGCTCCATGAGCTGGATGCGGTGGGCGCCCGCCACGGAGCGTGCCCTCTACGACCCCGACGGCGGCTTCTACCGCAGGCCGGAGGGCCCGGCCGGGCACTTCCGGACCTCGGTGCACGCCTCGCCGCTGTTCGCCCGGGCGGTGGCCCGGCTGCTGCTGGAGGTGGACGCGGCGCTCGGCCGCCCGGAGGAGCTGGCCTTCGTGGACGTCGGGGCCGGCCGGGGCGAGCTGGTCGCCGGGGTGCTGGCCGAACTGCCGGAACCGGTGGGGGAGCGGCTGAAGGTGTGGGCGGTGGAGCTCGCCGACCGCCCGGACGCGCCGCCCGCCGCTCCGTCCACAGGGCTGTGGACAGAGCGGAGCTGGGCCGGGACGGTGTGGACGGCGGAGGTGCCGCGCGGCGTCACCGGGCTGCTGTTCGCCAACGAGTGGCTGGACAACGTGCCGCTGGACACCGGCGAGGTCGGCGAGGACGGGCAGCTCCGCTACCTGGAGGTGGACCCGGCGACCGGGGAGGAGCGGCTCGGCGGGCCCGTGGACGCCGCCGACGCCGCCTGGGCCGCCCGCTGGTGGCCGGCCGAACGGCCCGGGGACTTCGTCGAGTTCGGCGCGCCCAGGGACGCCGCCTGGGCGCACGCGGTGGCCGGCCTGGAACGGGGCCTGGCCGTCGCCGTCGACTACGGGCACACCGCCGGGCGCCGCCCGCCGTTCCCCACCCGGACCGGCTTCCGGGCCGGCCGCGAGGTGCCCCCGGTGCCTGACGGCTCCTGCGACGTCACCGCGCACGTGGCGCTGGACGCGGCGGCCGCGCCCGGTCTCCACAGCCTGTGGACGACCCAGCGGGAGGCGCTGCGGGCGCTCGGCGTCAGCGGCGCCCGGCCGCCGCTGGCCCTCGCCTCCAGCGACCCGGTCGGCTACCTGCGCGCGCTCGGCGGCGCGGGCGAGGGGGCCGAGCTCACCGACGCCGCGGGCCTGGGCGGATTCGGCTGGCTCTCGCAGGCCGTCCGCATGCCGGTACCGCCGAGCCTCGGGGCGCTGCCGGGATGGCAGACTCTGACCCCATGAGGGAGACCACGGTCGGCATCGGGGCGGGAGCCGAGAACGTCACGGGCGGGGCGGGCAGCACCGACATGGTGCTCAACATCGGCCCGCAGCACCCGGCGACCCACGGTGTGCTGCGCCTGCGCCTGGTACTGGACGGCGAGCGCATCGTCAGCGCCGAGCCGGTGATCGGCTACATGCACCGGGGCGCGGAGAAGCTCTTCGAGGCCCGGGACTACCGGCAGATCATCATGCTGGCCAACCGGCACGACTGGCTCTCGGCCTTCTCCAACGAACTGGGCGTGGTGCTCGGCGTCGAGCGGATGCTCGGCATGGAGGTGCCCGAGCGGGCGGTGTGGATCCGCACCCTGCTGGCCGAGCTGAACCGCGTCCTCAACCACCTGATGTTCCTCGGCTCCTATCCGTTGGAGCTGGGCGGGATCACCCCGATCTTCCACGCCTTCACCGGCCGCGAGGACCTCCAGCACGTGCTGGAGGAGGCCTCCGGCGGCCGGATGCACTACATGTTCAACCGGGTCGGCGGCCTCAAGGAGGACCTGCCGGCCGGCTGGCTCGGCCGGGTCCGCGCCGCCGTCGCCGTGGTCCGCTCCCAGCTGCCGGTCTTCGAGGACCTGGTGCTGGGCAACGAGATCTTCCGCGCCCGCACCGCCGGTGTCGGCGTCCTGACCCGGGCGCAGGCCGAGGCGTACGGCGCCAGCGGCCCGATCGCGCGGGCCAGCGGACTGGACCTCGACCTGCGCCGGGACGAGCCCTACCTGGCGTACGGCAGCGAGGAACTGCGGCAGGTGCTGACCGTGGTCACCCGCGAGGAGGGCGACTGCCTGGCCCGCTTCGAGTGTCTGCT
>NZ_JZWY01000024.1:0-5589 GCF_000966955.1 Streptomyces sp. NRRL S-495 | reverse complement strand
GCTTCGAGTGTCTGCTGGAGCAGACCGTCAACGCGCTCGACCTCGCGGACGCCTGCCTCGACAAGCTGGCCCTGCTCGCCCCCGGGCCGGTCAACCTGAGGCTGCCCAAGGTGCTCAAGGCCCCGGAGGGCAGCACCTACGCCTGGACCGAGAACCCGCTCGGCGTCAACGGCTACTACCTGGTGTCGCGCGGCGACAAGACGCCGTGGCGGCTGAAGCTGCGCTCGGCCTCGTTCAACAACATCCAGACGCTGACCGAGCTGCTGCCGGGGACGCTGGTCGCGGACATGGTGGCGATCCTGGGCTCGATGTTCTTCGTCGTCGGCGACATCGACAAGTAGCGCCGACCGGGGGGGCGGGCGGGCCCGCCCCCCGGGGGTTGCGCTTGGGAGCGCGCTACTTCTTCGGCGCCTTCGGCCGCTTCGCCGGGTCGGCCGGGTGCGGGGCCACCTTGCGGTCGCCCTTGGTGGCGATCCGCTCCTCGCAGAGGCCGGCCAGCACCCGGTACGCGGCCCGGCCCATCAGCTCGGTGAGCTCAGGGCGGTAGCTGACGAACACCGGGTCGGCGCCCTGGTGGGCGTCCGGGCTGCCGGTGCACCACCAGTGCAGGTCGTGGCCGCCCGGGCCCCAGCCCCGGCGGTCGTACTCGCCGATGGTGACCTGGAGGTAGCGGGTGTCGTCCGGCCGGTCGATCCAGTCGTAGGTGCGGCGGACCGGCAGCTGCCAGCAGACGTCCGGCTTGGTCTCCAGCGGCTCGCGGCCCTCCGCGAGTGCCAGCGCGTGCAGGGCGCAGCCCCCTCCGCCGGCGAAGCCGGGGCTGTTCACGAAGATGCAGGCGCCGTCGACCCGCCGGGTCTGGCGGTCGCCGTCCTCGTCGAACATGGTGATGCCGCCGTCGATCTTGAGCCGGCCCTTGGCGTCGGTGCCGTGCCGGTGGTTCTCCCACAGCTCCGGGGTCAGCCGGGCCGCGTGGCCGGCCACCCGCTTCTCGTCGTCCTCGTCCGAGTAGTGCGCGCCCAGGGTGCAGCAGCCGTCGGACTCGCCCCGGCCCTCGCGGATGCCCTGGCAGCCCTGGCCGAAGATGCACGACCAGCGGGAGGTCAGCCAGGTCAGGTCGCAGCGGAAGACCTGCTCCTCGTCCTCGGGGTCGGTGAACTCGACCCAGGCGCGCGGGAAGTCGAGCGGGACCTCGGGGCGGAGCTCGGAACGGAGGGTCGGCATCGCCAGGTCGACGGCGCCCGGGCCGTCGCTCCCGGACTTCTTCTTGCCGCCCTTGGAAGTGCCGCTGTGCTGGGACGTCTCTGCTGCTGCCACCCGGCAAGGGTAGAGCCTCCGCGGAGCTGCGAACCGTCCGTGGTCACGCGGTTCACGGCGAGTTCACCGCCCGGCCCGGTGAACGCCGGGTCAACACCGGCCGAATGTCGTTCGAACCGGCGCCCCGGTCCGCGCCGGCCGGCCCGTCCCCGGCCGCGATCAGTACCCGGACCAGCACGAACACCGGCACGACCGGTCTCCTCCGGCGTGAGATCGCGTAGCGTGGAGGGTTATGCGACTCGGTGTGCTCGACGTAGGTTCCAACACGGTCCACTTCCTGGTGGTCGACGCCCACCCGGGCGCCGCACCCCTGCCCGCGTACTCCCACAAGGCCGAGCTGCGGCTCGCCGAACTCCTCGACGAGCAGGGCGCGATCGGCGGGTCCGGGGTCGAGAAGCTGATCGGCATGATCACCTCCTCGCTGCGGGTCGCCGAGGACAAGGGCGTGGTCGACATACTGCCCTTCGCCACCTCCGCCGTGCGCGAGGCCGCCAACGGCGAGGAGGTGCTCCGCCGGGTCGCCGAGGAGACCGGGGTCGAACTGCGGGTGCTCTCCGGCCAGGACGAGGCCCGGCTCACCTTCCTGGCGGTCCGCCGCTGGTTCGGCTGGTCCTCCGGCCGGCTGCTCAACCTCGACATCGGCGGCGGCTCGCTGGAGATCGCCTGCGGTCTGGACGAGCAGCCGGACGTGGCCTGCTCGGTGCCGCTGGGCGCCGGCCGGCTGACCGCCCGCTGGCTGCCCGGCGACGTCGCCGACCCCGAGCGGCTGCGCGAGCTCAGACGGCACATCCGCGCCGAGATCGCCACCGTCGTCGGCGAGATCTCCCGGCTCGGCGCGCCGGACCACGCCGTCGCCACCTCCAAGACCTTCAAGCAGCTGGCCCGGATGACCGGAGCCGCCCCGGCCGACGCCGGTCCGTACGCGGACCGCCGGCTCACCCGCGTCAACCTCGCCGCCTGGTTGCCCCGGCTGTCCACGATGACCGTCGCCGAACGGGCGCAGATCCCCGGGGTCTCCGAGGGCCGCGCCAAGCAGCTGCTCGCGGGCGCGCTGGTCGCCGACGCGGCGATGGACCTGTTCGGCCTGGACGAGCTGGACGTCTGTCCCTGGGCGCTGCGCGAGGGCATCATCCTGCGCCGGCTGGACGCCATGGACAGCCCGGCCGACCGTCGTCGGCCCGCGCTCATCCCCTGACACCGGGGCGGGGCGGCCGGGCGCGCGCCGACCGGCTCCCCGTTCCGGGCGCGGTCCGCTTACGCTGTCTCCCGTGGCGCAACCAGCGGACGAGGACGGGACGCGGGAGGGCCGCGCGCCCCAGGACGGGAAGCCGCGGCCGGACGCCCCGCGCCGCGCCGGGCGCCGCACCGGCCCTGGTCCCGCTCCGGACAGCGACTCGACCCCTGGCCAGGACACCGGCCCGGGGGCTCCTGCGCCGGCCCGCAAGCTCGGCAAGGCGGTCAAGGGCGTCAAGAGCGTCAAGGGCGTCAAGGCGGTGAAGGCGGCCCGGGAGGCGGCCGGCGGCGTCGCCGAGAAGGCGGCCCGCAAGGCCGCGAGCCGCGCGGCCACCAAGGCCGCCGGAGCCACCAAGGCATCCAAGGCCACCGGAGCCGCCGCGGCCGCCGGGGCGGCGAAGACCGCCAGGGCGCCCAAGGGCCCCAGGGCCCCCGGCGCCGAGCCCACCCGCACCGCCCGGGCGGCCGGCGCCGCCAAGGCCGCCGTCCAGTCCGTGAAGTCGGTCAAGGCCGCCCGCCAGGCCGCCGCCCGCCCGCCGCTGCTGCGCACCACCGACCGCCTGGTCCTGCCCCCGCACCCGGCCCTGCACATCCCGGACACCAAGGTCGTCCTCTCCACCGCCTCGGTCTACCCGGCCACCACCGCGGTCGCCTTCGAGCTGGCCGCCAAACTCGGCTACGACGGTGTCGAGGTGATGGTCTGGAACGACCCGGTCAGCCAGGACATCGAGGCGCTGCGCCGGCTCTCGGACGCCCACCGCATGCCGATCCTCGCCGTGCACGCGCCGTGCCTGCTGATCACCCAGCGGGTGTGGAGCACCGACCCGTGGACCAAGCTGGTCCGCGCCCGCGCGGCGGCCGAGAAGCTCGGCGCGAGCGCGGTCGTCGTCCACCCGCCGTTCCGCTGGCAGCGCCAGTACGCCCGGGAGTTCGTCGAGGGCATCCACCGGATGGCGGGGGAGACGGACGTCCGCTTCGCGGTCGAGAACATGTACCCGTGGCGGTACAAGGACCGCGAGGTGTTGGCGTACGCGCCGGGCTGGGACGTCACCGAGGAGGAGTACCGGCACTTCACCATCGACCTGTCGCACGTCGCCACCTCGCGGGTGGACGCCTTCGCGATGGTCGAGCGGATGGGGGACCGGCTCGCGCACATCCACCTGGCGGACGGCTCCGGCTCCGGCAAGGACGAGCACCTCATCCCCGGCCGGGGCAAGCAGCCCTGCGCCGAGCTGCTGGAACACCTCGCCCGGACCGGCTTCGACGGCCACGTCGTGCTGGAGGTCAACACCCGCCGCTCCGCGTCGCCCGCCGAACGCGAGGCCGATCTCGCCGAGGCCCTCGCCTTCACCCGCTTGCACCTGGCCACACCCGCGCGCGTACGCTGACGGCACACGAACTGCCGTCCACAGGGGGATACATGGCGGAAAAGACCGGATCCAGGCCCAGCAGCGACTTCCGTGAACTGGCGAAGTCCTTCGGCGGCGTGGCGGCGGAGTACGACCGGGCCAGGCCCTCGTACCCGCAGGAGCTGTTCGACGCGCTGGAGCGGCTGGCCGGGCGCGGTCTGGAGGGCGCGCGGGTGCTGGACGTCGGCGCCGGCACCGGCATCTCGACCCGGCTGCTGGCCGGCCGCGGCGCCGACGTGGTCGCGGTGGAGCCGAACGCGGGCATGGCCGGGCAGTTCCTCGCCGCCTCGCCCGGGCTCGGGCTGGTCCGGGGCAGCGGCGACGAGCTGCCGTTCCACGACGACTCGGCGGACTTCGTCACCTACGCCCAGGCCTTCCACTGGACCACCCCGGAGAAGTCCGTGCCGGAGGCGATCCGGGTGCTGCGGCCCGGCGGCGCCCTGGCCCTCTGGTGGAACGTGAAGGACAGCGGCGTCGCCTGGGTGCGGGCGATGGGCGAGCGGCTCGCCGCCGCGCTGCCCACGACCTACCACGGCTACGGCGCCGTCAACGAGGTCACCTCCCACCTCGCCCCGTACGACCTGCGGACGGAGCACACCCGGCTCCGCTGGGAGCGCCGGGTCACCGTGGACCATGTGATCACCGACCTCACCTCCCGCTCCTACCTGGCCGCGCTCACCCCGGAGCAGCGCGCGCCGCTGCTGGCCGTCGAGCGCGAGGCCCTGCTGGCGGAGTTCCCGGACGGCACGGTCGTCGAGCCGTACGTGCTGGACCTGACCGTCGCGATCACCCCGTCCTGACCCGCGCCGGGGGCCGCCCGGCCCCGTCCGGCGGCCACCCGGCTGACCGCATCGCGGACGCCGTGTCCGCCGGACGGACGGCGGGCGTAGGCTCGACAGACACAGTGGCCCCGCACCCTCCTGATCGAGCGGGGCCGCCAGTCAGCCTCCGAAGGAGTGGAGCACAGTGCCCGAGCTGAGGTCCCGTACGGTCACCCACGGTCGCAACATGGCAGGCGCCCGGGCGCTTCTCCGGGCGGCCGGCGTAGCCCGCGAGGACTTCGGCAAGCCGATCATCGCGGTCGCCAACTCCTTCACCGAGTTCGTCCCCGGCCACACCCACCTCCAGCCGGTCGGCCGGATCGTGTCCGAGGCGATCAAGCAGGCCGGCGGCATCCCCCGCGAGTTCAACACCATCGCGGTGGACGACGGCATCGCGATGGGCCACAGCGGCATGCTCTACTCGCTGCCCTCGCGCGACCTGATCGCCGACTCGGTCGAGTACATGGTCAACGCGCACTGCGCGGACGCGCTGATCTGCATCTCCAACTGCGACAAGATCACCCCCGGCATGCTGATGGCCGCACTGCGGCTGAACATCCCGACGGTGTTCGTCTCCGGCGGCCCGATGGAGGCCGGCAAGGCCACCCTGGTCGACGGCACGGTGCGCAAGCTCGACCTGGTCGACGCGATCTCGCAGGCGGTCAACGAGAACGTCTCCGACGAGGACATCGCGATCATCGAGGAGAACGCCTGTCCGACCTGCGGCTCCTGCTCGGGCATGTTCACCGCCAACTCGATGAACTGCCTCACCGAGGCGATCGGCCTCTCGCTGCCCGGCAACGGCTCGCTGC
>NZ_JZWY01000023.1:0-8889 GCF_000966955.1 Streptomyces sp. NRRL S-495 | reverse complement strand
GCCCGGCAACGGCTCGCTGCTCGCCACCCACACCGCCCGCCGCGCCCTCTACGAGGCCGCCGGCCGGACCGTCGTCGAGATCACCGAGCGGCACTACGGCCAGGACGACTACTCCGTCCTGCCGCGCTCGATCGCCTCCCGCGCCGCCTTCGAGAACGCCATGGCCCTCGACATCGCTATGGGCGGCTCGACCAACACCATCCTCCACCTGCTCGCCGCCGCCCAGGAGGCCGAGCTGGACTTCGACCTGCGGGCCATCGACGCGATCTCCCGCAAGGTGCCGTGCCTGTCCAAGGTCGCGCCCAACGGCGCGTACTACATGGAGGACGTGCACCGGGCCGGCGGGATCCCGGCCATCCTCGGCGAGCTGCACCGGGGCGGGCTGCTGAACGAGGACGTGCACACCGTCCACTCCGACTCGCTCACCGAGTGGCTCAAGACCTGGGACGTCCGCGGCGGCTCGCCGTCCGCCGAGGCCGTCGAGCTGTGGCACGCCGCCCCCGGCTGCGTCCGCTCCGCCGAGGCCTTCTCGCAGTCCGAGCGCTGGGAGTCGCTGGACACCGACGGCGCCCGGGGCTGCATCCGCGCCGTCGAGCACGCCTACTCCGTCGAGGGCGGGCTCGCCGTGCTGTACGGCAACCTCGCCGAGGACGGCTGCATCGTGAAGACCGCCGGCGTGGACGAGTCGATCTGGACGTTCAGCGGCCCGGCCGTCGTCGTCGAGTCCCAGGAGGACGCGGTCGAGGCGATCCTCGCCAAGCGGATCAAGGAGGGCGACGTCGTCGTCATCCGCTACGAGGGCCCCAAGGGCGGCCCCGGCATGCAGGAGATGCTCTACCCGACCTCGTTCCTCAAGGGCCGGGGCCTGGGCAAGGCCTGCGCGCTGGTCACCGACGGCCGCTTCTCCGGCGGCACCTCGGGCCTGTCGATCGGCCACGCCTCCCCGGAGGCCGCGTCCGGCGGCACCATCGCCCTGGTCGAGGACGGCGACACCATCGCCATCGACATCCCGGGCCGGCGGATCTCGCTGGAGGTCCCGGCCGAGGTCCTGGACGAGCGCCGCCGCGTCCTGGAGGCCGGCCACGGCTACCGGCCGCAGAACCGCGACCGCCAGGTCAGCCAGGCCCTGCGCGCCTACGCCGCGATGGCCACCTCCGCCGACAAGGGCGCTGTGCGGGACGTCAGCAAGCTCGGCTGACCCCCGCCGCGATTACGGAGGCGCCGTCCCGGCCACCGGGACGGCGCCTCCGCCGTTCCCGCCCGCCGGGGATAATCGGACCCGTGACCCAGGACCCCACCCCCACCACCCAGCCCGCCGGCGCCCCCGAGCCGGAGCCGATCCGCTGGTTCGGCACCAGCTGGGTCGAGCGCGGCGGCGACTACCGGCTGCGCCGCGTCCTCGTCCCGGTCGGGGCGCTGCTCGCCGCCGCGGCCGGCGCCTTCGTGCTGCGCCTCGCCGTCGACGGCATCCGGGTCGCCGACAACGGGGGCTTCCTCAACGGACTGCTGGTCGCCGCGGTCGCGATCTGCTCGCTGCTCGCCGCGCTGCGCACCTGGAAGCTGCTCACCGAGGGCCGGGACGCGCTGACCGGCTGGATGGCCGAGGACAAGTCGCTCGGCGTGGTCTGGGTGATCGGCGGGATCGGCTCCCTGCTCGCCTACTTCCTCCGCGCCCTGCGCGAGGCCCCCGGCGAGGCCCTCCACCGGGCCCGCTACGAGAAGGCGCTCGCGCAGCACGAACGCCGGCAGGCCGGTCGCAGCGGCCGGCCCGGTGCCGGGGCACCGGGCCGGGCCAAGCGCAAGCGCTGAAGCAGAGGGGCCGGTCAGCTGCGGCTGACCGTGCCGCAGACGCCGTCCGTCCGCAGCTCCTTGGTGCGGTCGTACGGGTCCGAGAGCGGCCCGGAGGGCGCGGGGGACGTCCCCCCGGCGGCCGCGAACTGGTCGAACTGCGGGTGGTACCAGCCGTCGTAGACGTCGCACTCGCTGTTGCCGACGTCGGACATGGTCTGCTCGAAGTAGAGCCGGTCCCGCTCGACCTGGAACTTCGCCGGGTCGTAGAAGCGGAAGGTGTCCACCCGGCGCACGATGGTCCGCGCCGTCCAGGTGTCCCCGGCCACGTCGGCCGCCGGGGTGAGCAGGCCGACCGGCTTCGGCGCGCCGCCCCCGCCGGGCGCCGGGCTGCCCGTCGGCCGCGCGGGACCGGAGGGCCTGGGCGCGGTGGCGCGCTTGGCGGCGTCCGGGCCGGGCCGGAGCGGGTAGACGAAGGTGAAGTCGGTGTGCACCAGCACGCCCCGCTTGCCGTCCCCCTCGACGCTGATCCGGCCCTGGAGCCGGTAGGTGTCGCCGACCGGGATCGCGTCGCGCCCGTCGAAGCGGCTGAACCAGCCGGTCGGGTCCTGGTCGCGGGAGGGACTGGCCAGCGCCTTCTCGGCCGTCGCCCGGTCCTCCGGGCCCAGCATGGCCAGGGCCGCCTCCGGGCGGCCGCCGGCCACCACCTTCGGGTCCAGGTTGGCCGCCGCCAGGTACCGCTTGACCAGGTCGACCTGCGCGGCGACCTGGTCGGCGCCGAACACGCCGATCCTGGTGACCGTGCCCGGTTCGGGCCCGAACGCGTCGATGCCGGTGGGCCACCCCTCGGCGGGCGAGCCCGCCCACGGGCGGTCGACGGTCGGCTGCTTCGGGTCGACCGGCGGCGGCGCGGCGGTCGGCGCCCCGGTCTCCGGAGCGACGGTCGCCACGGGCGTGCCGGCCGTCGTACCGCCGGAGCCGTCGCCGAACCGCGTCGAGTACCAGGACCGCAGCCCGTCGACGTTCAGCGCCGCGAGCACCAGGGCGACGGTGAGCACCACGAACAGCGGTGTCCGCCACCACCCGCCGCGGCGCGGCCGGGGGTTGCCCCACGGGTCGACCGGCCGCGCCCGGCGGGCGAAGCGCTGCCGCGGCCGGGGCCCGTCGTTCACCGAGCGTCGGCCGCCGGGGTCGACCGGCGGCGTGTGCTGCCACCGGGCGGCGAGCATCCGGGTGCGGCCCGCCTGCTCCTTGACGGCGGCGCCGCGGACGAACTCCTCGTCGAGTACGAGGTCGGCGAACGGGTCCTTCCCGTCCGTCCCGTCCTTCGGCTCCTCGGACGGACGCGGTTCTGGGTCTTCGGCGATCGGCATCGCGCCAGTATGCCGACGGGGTGTGACGGGTGTTCGATCGGGGCCGCACCGCCGGGTGAACACCCCCGCCGGAGCGGGGCGGTCGACCACCCGTTTCCTCCCGGGGCGTCAGTCCTTGCTGCGGGCGCGCTTCACCGAGCCGACCACCCCCGCCACACCCAGGACCATGGCCGCCGGGAACAGCGAGAGGAAGAACGCCTCGAACACGCCCGCGTCGCCGAGGAACAGCTGGGCCAGCGTGTTCAGCAGGAGCAGGCCGCCCGCCGCCGGGAGCGCGGCCTGCCAGGGGTGCTCGTTCGCCCACTTCTGCAGTCGCCGGTCGGCGGTGTCCCGGCGCAGCCGGCCGCCCACCGTGCCGACCAGGAAGAAGAAGAACAGGGCGAGGCCGGCCGGACCGGCCAGCATGCTCAGCGACCAGTCCCCGTCGATCAGATCGATCACCAGGTCCGTCGCCCCCACCAGGGCACCGACCCCCGCGGCCGTCCGCCACGGGCCCAAGGTCGCCGCGGCGACGGCGACCTGCCGGTTCTCACGTCGGGACATCTCTCCGTGTGCCATGCCTCCACGGTGCGCCCGCGTTCACCGCCGGACCATAGGGGAGAACCCCGAGATTCGCCCTAGGGGCCTCTCGTCCGGGGTGCCGCTCCGCCGGGTGCCCGCAGGGTGGACGGTGCCGCCCGGGGGCGGGGCGCGGTGCGAGGATGACCGGGGTGGCGGGACACAACACCGGAGGCAAGGAGCGGCCATGACCAGCAGCGCGGCGCACGGACAGAAGATCGCCTTCCTCGGCACGGGCAAGATCGGGGAGGCCCTGCTCTCCGGTCTGCTGCGGGCCGGCAAGGACCCGGCGGACGTCCTGGTGACGGCCCGCCGGCCCGAGCGGGCGGCCGAACTGGCCGCCAGGTACGGGGTCGGCGTGGTGGGCAACGCCGAGGCCGCCAAGCTCGCGGACACCCTGATCCTCGCGGTGAAGCCGCAGGACATGGGCACCCTGCTGGACGAGCTGGCGCCGCACATCGACCCCGACCGGCTGGTGATCTCGGCCGCGGCCGGCATCCCCACCGCCTGGTTCGAGGCCAGGCTGGCGCCCGGCACCCCGGTGGTCCGGGTGATGCCGAACACGCCCGTCCTGGTGGACGAGGGCATGAGCGTCATCTCCGGCGGGTCGCACGCCGCCGAGGCGCACCTGGAGCGGGCGGAGGAGATCTTCCGCTCGGTCGGCAAGGCACTGCGGCTGCCCGAGTCCCAGCAGGACGCGGCGACCGCGCTCTCCGGCTCCGGCCCGGCGTACTTCTACTTCCTGGTCGAGGCGATGACCGACGCGGGCATCCTGCTCGGGCTGCCCCGGCAGGTGGCGCACGACCTCATCGTGCAGTCGGCGATCGGCGCCTCGGTGATGCTGCGGGACTCCGGGGAGCACCCGGTGAAGCTGCGCGAGGCGGTCACCTCGCCGGCCGGCACCACCATCGCGGCCATCCGCGAGCTGGAGAACCACGGGGTGCGGGCGGCCCTGCTGAGCGCGCTGGAGGCGGCCCGGGACCGCTCCCGGGAGCTGGCCTCCGGCGGCAAGTGACCCGGAGGGACGGCCGGTAGGGTCGCCCGTATGGCCTATGAACTGGTGATTTTCGACAACGACGGTGTCCTGGTGGACAGCGAGCCGCTCTCCAACCGGGTGCTCGCCGACTATCTGACCGAACTGGGCTACCCGACCACCGTCGAGGACTCCTACCGGGACTTCATGGGCACCGCGGCCCACCGGGTGCACGACGTGATCGCCGAGCGGCACGACGGCGCCCTCCTCCCGGAGGGCTTCGACGAGACCTTCCACGGCCGGGTCTTCGACACCTTCACCGCCGAACTCGCCGCCGTACGGGGCGCGGAGACGCTGCTGAAGGAGCTCCGGCAGGGCTCCGTGCCGTACTGCCTGGCCTCGTCCGCGCACCACAGCTGGATCCGCGCCGCGCTGGACGTCACCGGTCTGCGCGGGTGGTTCCCGGAGGAGCGGATCTTCAGCGCCCAGGACGTGGGGGTGGGCAAGCCGGCGCCGGACCTGTTCCTGCACGCCGCCCGCACCCTCGGCGTCGACCCGGCCGCCTGCCTGGTGGTGGAGGACAGCCCGAACGGCGTGCTCGCCGCCCGCGCGGCCGGCATGGACGTGTACGGCTACACCGCGCTGACCGACCCGGCGAAGCTGACCGCCGCCGGTGCCACCGGCCTGATCGCCGACCTCGCCGAGGTGCTCCCCCTGCTCGACCGGTAGCGGCCGGACCCTGGGAGGGGTGTGCGGCAGACGCAGCCGTCTCACGCGCACCCCCTCCCGCGAACGCCCGTCAGCGCCTACGCTCTCGCCACCGACCGCCGTACCGGCCAGTAGCGAGGTGGATGTGCCTACCGAGAGTGCCTACCGTTCCGGGAGCGACGCGGGGGACGGGAGCGTCCCGGTCACGCCGCGGCTCCGGGCCGGCCGGGCGGCGCTGGCCGCGAGCTTCCTCCTCCAGGGCGTCACCTTCGCCCTGCTGGTCACCTGCATCCCGGAGATCCAGGACCGCTACGGGCTGAGCGACTCCCTGCTGCCGCTCTTCCTGGCCGCGGTGCCGGTGCTGGCCGGGGTGGGGTCGATCGCCTCCGAGCGGCTGGTGCGCCGGACGAGCGCGCGGGCCGTGCTGCGGGTGGTCCAGCCGGCGGTCTGCGCCACCCTGGCCGCCGTCGGCCTGGGCGACGAGCTCTGGCAACTGGCGCTGGCCCTGGGCGCCTTCGGCCTGCTGGTCGGCGCGCTGGACGCGAGTATGAACATGCTCGGGGTCGGGCTCCAGCACCGCTACGGCCGCTCGGTGATGCTCGGCTTCCACGCCGCGTTCAGCCTCGGCGGCATCGTCGGCGCGGCCGTCGCGGGTCTCGGCGCGCACGTCGGGCTCGGTCTGCCGGTGCTGTTCGGGACGGCGGCCGGAGTGGTCGCCCCGCTCGCGCTGCTGGCCGGCACCAGGTTCGCCGGACCGGCCGAACTCGGCGACGCGGTACGGGAGGCCGCCGCGGCCGCCGCCCGGTCGATCCCCTGGCGGCCGCTGCTGCCGCTCTGCCTGGTGATGGCCTTCGCCTACATCGCCGACGCCTCGGTCTCCAACTACAGCGTCAAGTACCTGACCGACGGTCTCGGCAGTCCCGAGGACGTCGCCAAGCTCTCCTACCTCGGCTACATGGTGGCGATGCTGCTCGGCCGGGCGCTCGGCGACCGCGCGGTGCAGCGCTGGGGCGCCGTTCCGGTGGTGCGGTCCGGTGCCGCGCTGTCCGCGCTCGGGTTCGCGCTGGCCGCCGCCGCGCCCGCCGCCTGGGCCGGGATCGCCGGGTTCACCGTGCTGGGGCTGGGGATCTGCGCGATCATCCCGCAGGTGTTCGCGGCCGGCGGGCGGCTGTTCCCGGCCGACTCGGACGCCGCGGTGGCCCGGCTCAACCTGTTCAACTACGTGGGGTTCCTGGTGGGTTCGCCGCTGGTGGGGGCGCTCGCGGACGCGAGTTCGTACCGCTGGGCGCTGCTGGCGCCGATGCTGCTGGTACTGGCGGTGCTGCCGCTGGCGGACCGCTTCGCCCCGGCGGCGTCGACCTCCCCGGCGCCCACCGGCCCGGCCGTCCGGGACGCCGTCCGGGGCACGCCGTAGGGCACGCCGTAGGGCGAACCGTCGGGCGCGCCACCGGGGGGCCGGTTCAGGGCGTCGCCTCCCTGATCTCCGCCAGCGACTCGTGCAGGATCGCCTTCGCACGGGTGAACCAGTCGGTGAGCACGGCGATCTCGGCCGGGGTGTAGTCGGCGAAGAGGCCGTTGATCCGTCCGTAGAACGGGCCGTAGACCTCCATGATCCGCTCCTGTGCGGCGGCCTCCAGCACCACCCGCACCCGGCGGCGGTCGCCCGGGTCGGCCTCGCGCCGGGCGTACCCGGCCTTCTCCAGCCGGTTGAGCACGCCGGTCACCGCGCCGGTGGTCAGCTGTGCGCGTTCGGCGAGGTCGCCCGCGGCCAGGCCCTCGCCTGCCATCGCCGCCTCGATCAGGAAGCCGACGCAGGTGAGGTCGGTGACGTTCAGGCCGAGCCGCGCCGCGATGTCCTGCTGGCCGAACTGCGCGAGCGCGATCATCCGGTCCATCGCGTAGAGCGCCTGCTCGGGCGTCGCCTCGGGGCGCGGCTTGCCCTCCACGGGAAATCTCCTTAGCATCTAAGTTACTTACCTCGTGAGATAAGACATCAGTCCGTTCGCGGACGGGAGCCCGGGTGGACCCGTCCATCACACCAAACGAGGACACATGGGCGCACACGCTGATCACGACATGGGCCACACCGTGGCCGGCTGGACCGGCACCGCCGTCGTCACCCTGGGCTTCGCCGTCGCGGGCGCGGCCTTCGTCGCGGGCTCCGGGCCGGGGCTCTGGGCCGGTGCGGCGCTGATCCTCCTCGGGGCGGTCGCCGCCTGGACGCTCCACCTGGCCGGCCGGGGCAAGGCCACCGGGCCGCGCCCGCCGGAACTGCGGCACTGGCGCACCCCCGACCCGGCCGGCCGCCACGGCCACCCCGACTGCCTCGGCTGCCGGCTGGCCGGCCGCCGAACCGCCCGCCGAACCGCCCGTGCTGCCGTCCCGGCCCCCGCGCACGCCCCCGTTTCCGCCGCCGCGCCCACCCCGGGGACGAGCGCCCGGGTCTGACTCCCGTACCGCGGGCGTTCAAGGACCCGTTGCCCGGCCGCACGGCCGCCACCCACTACGGTGGAGGCCATGCCCGACGCCGAGCGTGACCCCTCCTGCGGCCTGCACCTCTTCTGGGACGAGGCGGTCACCGCCTACGACTTCGGCCCGGGCCACCCGATGGATCCCACCCGGCTGTCGCTCACCATGCGCCTGGTCGAGGACCTCGGCCTCGCCGCCGGGCCGGGCGTCACCGTCCGCTCCGCGCCCGCCGCGGGCGACTCCACCCTCCGCCTGGTGCACACCGCGGCCTACGTCGAGGCGGTCAAGCGCGCCGCCGCCCACCCCGACCGGCAGGATCCGCGGCACGGCCTCGGCACCGACGACAACTGGTCCTTCCCCGCCGTCCACTCCGCCTCCGCGCTGATCGCCGGCCAGTCGGTCGCCGCCGCCGAGGCCGTCTGGCGCGGCGAGACCCCGCACGCGGTCAACTTCGCCGGCGGGCTGCACCACGCGATGCCCGACCGCGCGTCCGGCTTCTGCGTCTACAACGACCCGGCCCTCGCCATCGCCCGGCTGCTCGAACTCGGCGCCGAGCGGATCGCCTACGTCGACGTGGACGTCCACCACGGCGACGGCGTCCAGCAGGCGTTCTGGGACGACCCCCGGGTGCTCACCGTCTCGCTGCACGAGCACCCTGCCACGCTCTTCCCGCAGACCGGCTGGAGCACCGAGACCGGCGGCCCGGGCGCCGAGGGCTCCGCCGCCAACCTCCCGCTGCCGGCCGGCACCGGCGACGCCGGCTGGCTGCGCGCCTTCCATGCCCTGGTGCCCGAGCTGCTCGCCGCCTTCCGCCCGCAGGTCCTGGTCACCCAGCACGGGGCCGACACCCATCTGGAGGACCCGCTCGCCCACCTCGCCGTCACCGTGGACGCCCAGCGGGCCATCGCCGAGGAGCTGCACGGGCTGGCGCACGAGCACGCCGACGGCCGGTGGATCGCGCTCGGCGGGGGCGGCTACGCGGTCGTCGACGTCGTCCCGAGGGCCTGGACCCATCTGGTC
>NZ_JZWY01000022.1:0-15827 GCF_000966955.1 Streptomyces sp. NRRL S-495 | reverse complement strand
GGCCTGGACCCATCTGGTCGCCACCGCCGCGGGCCGGCCGGTCGACCCGGCCACCGAGACCCCGGAGTCCTGGCGCGCCGAGGTCTACCGGCGCACCCGGGGTCCCGCCCCGCTGCGGATGACCGACGGCGCCCGTCCGGTCTGGCGGGACTTCGACGCGGGATACGATCCGGCGGACCGCCTCGACCAGGCGATTCTGGCCGCCCGCCGCGCCGTCCTGCCGCACCACGGCCTGCTGCCCTGACCGGGTGGCGAAGGGGCGCCTTCCGCTTGTGAAGACCTGGTGCCCGGTCGCGTTCCGTGCGCAGGCCGACCGGTACAAATCGCCGATCGACTACGTACTGCAACCGACTTATCCCTCACCGTACGAGGACTGGGCTTCTCCCTCTTCCCACTGGTACCACCCATAACTACTCTGGGGATACACGTGTGCCGGTGGAGTCACCGGAGGGGAAGCCGGTGCCTTGCACACGGGTAAGGGTCGGGTGATGGTCATGAGTTCCGGCGAACGCCCCTTGCAGGACGTCGTCTTCCTGACCGTGGCCGAGGTGGCCGCGGTCATGCGGGTCTCCAAGATGACGGTCTACCGGTTGGTGCACAGCGGTGAGCTGCCTGCCATCCGGGTCGGCCGCTCGTTCCGGGTGCCCCAGCAGGCAGTGCACGAGTACCTCAAGGAGTCCTACGTGCGGCTCGAAAGCGCGTAGGCAAGGCCGGTCAGGGCGGGGTCCACCACCGGTGGGCCCCGTCTCCGTTCGCTCCGGATTCGCCTGCGGTTCGCCTGCTCCGGGGGGCGCGATTACGACCCTGGGCGAGTGGGCGGTAGGCTGGGCCCTCACGTCAGTCGTATGGACTCCGTCTCTCACGGGCGAGAGTCTCAGTGAGCGAGGGTTGTTCCGTGGGCTCTGTCATCAAGAAGCGTCGCAAGCGTATGGCCAAGAAGAAGCACCGCAAGCTTCTCAAGCGCACGCGCGTTCAGCGTCGCAACAAGAAGTAAGCGTCCCCGGCCGCGCTCGCGCGCCCAGCGCTTGACACCGCCCGTCCTGGCCCTCCGGCCGGGGCGGGCGCTGTCGTTTCCCGGTCGGCCGTTTCCCCGGCCCGGCGGTTTCCCCGGCCCGGTCGTTTCCCGGCCCACCGGGGCGGCGCGGTACGGTGCACGCAGGTCTCCCGGGCCGAGGAATGGGGTGCAGCGCTGTGGGAACGGTCGTGCTCGTCACCGGCGTCGGCCGGCACCTGGGCGCCCGCTTCGCCGCCGAGCTGCGCCGCCGGCCGGGGGTGGACCTGGTGGTCGGTGTGGACGTGCAGCCGCCGAGCCCGGCCCTGCGCGCGCTCGCCGAGCCGGACGGGCCCGCCGCGCCGTACCGCTTCCACCAGCTGGACCTGCGCCGCCCCGCCGTGGCGCGGGTGATCGCCGAGCACGGCGTCGACACCGTGGTGCACCTCGCGGTCAGCGCCACCGGACTGGGCTCCACCAACCGCTCCGCGGTGAAGGAGTCCAATGTGATCGGCACCATGCAACTGCTCGGCGCCTGCCAGAAGGCGCCGGGGGTGCGCCGGCTGGTGGTGAAGTCGACCACCGGCGTCTACGGCTCGGCGCCGCGCGACCCGGCCGTGTTCACCGAGCGGACCCAGCCGAAGACCCTGCCGGGCGGCGGCTTCGCCAAGGACGCGGTCGAGGTCGAGGGCTACGTCCGGGGCTTCGCCCGGCGCCGTCCGGACGTCGCGGTCACGGTGCTGCGGTTCGCCAACATCGTCGGCCCGGGCGCCGACACCCCGCTGACCGACTACTTCGCGCTGCCGGTCCTGCCGACCGTGCTCGGCTACGACCCCCGGCTGCAGTTCGCGCACGAGGACGACGTGGTCGAGGTGCTCTGCCGGGCCTCCTTCCCGGCCGAGCCGGGCACCGTGAACACCGGCACCGTCAACGTCGCCGGGGAGGGCGTGCTGCTGCTCTCCCAGTGCGCCCGCCGACTGGGCCGGCCGACCCTGCCGCTGCTGCTGCCGGCGGTCAGCTGGATCGCCGGACTGGCCCGGCAGACCCGGCTGGTCGACGTCTCGCCCGAGCACCTGCGGCTGCTGACCCACGGCCGGGTGGTGGACACCGCCAGGCTGCGCGGGGCCTTCGGCTACCGCCCGGTGTTCAGCACCCCGGAGGCCTTCGCGGACTTCGCCGCCGCGCAGTCGCCGGGCCTGCTGCCGCCGGAGCGGCTGACCGCCGTCACCGACGGACTGGCCGCGCTGCTCGGCCCGGAGGCCGGCCGGACCACCGCTCCGGGCACCACCGCCCCGGGCACCCCCGCCCGACCGCACCGACCCAGGAGCTGACCCGCATGAGTGCCGCCGCCGAGAACGCGCCGGGTGAGGCCAAGGTCATCCCGATCGAGTCCGCCCCCAGCTGGAGCGAGCCGCCGGCCGACGGCTCCGGCCTGGCCGACCGGGTGGCCGGCGCCGTCGGCGGCGCGCTGGCCGGGCGGCTCGGCGCCGCCGCGACCCGTGCGTTCGGCAAGGGCTGGGAGGACCGGGCCGCCGACGGCCTGGCCTTCCTGCGCCGCCGGATCACCGGCGACTACGAGGTGGACGAGTTCGGCTTCGACCGGGAGCTCACCGAGGAGGTGCTGCTCGGGCTGCTGCGGCCGCTGGCGGAGAAGTACTTCCGGATCGAGGTGCGCGGGATCGAGAACATCCCGGCCGAGGGCGGCGCGCTGATCGTCGCCAACCACTCCGGGACGATCCCGCTGGACGCGCTGATGACCCAGGTGGTGATACACGACCACCACCCGCACCACCGGCACCTGCGGATGCTCGCCGCCGACCTGGTGTTCGTCCTGCCCGGGATCAACGAGCTGGCCCGCAAGGCCGGGCACACCCTGGCCTGCAACGAGGACGCCCAGGCCCTGCTGGAGCGCGGCGAACTGGTCGGGGTGTGGCCGGAGGGCTTCAAGGGGGTCGGCAAGCCGTTCTCCGAGCGGTACAAGCTCCAGCGCTTCGGCCGGGGCGGCTTCGTCTCCTCGGCGCTGCGGGCCCGGGTGCCGATCGTGCCGTGCTCGATCGTCGGGGCCGAGGAGACCTACCCGATGATCGGCGACTTCCGGACCCTGGCCCGGCTGCTGGGTCTGCCGTACGTGCCGATCACGCCGACCTTCCCGTGGCTGGGCCCGCTGGGGGCGGTGCCGCTGCCGACCAAGTGGATCATCGAGTTCGGCGAGCCGATTGCGACCGACCGGCACCCGGTGGAGGCGGCGGACGATCCGATGCTGGTCTTCGACTTGGCCGACGAGGTCCGGGAGACCATCCAGCACACGCTGTACCAGCTGCTGGTGCGGCGGCGCTCGGTGTTCTTCTGAGCCACTCGCCGGCTGTCGGGCCGAGCGCAACGGCGGGGCCGTACGTCCGCCGGGGCCCCGCCGTTCCATTTGCCGGGTCAGCCGCCGAGGATCCGCAGCCCGGGCAGCAGGCCCGGGATCAGCGGGGGCACCTCGACCCCCTGCTGCTGGGCGGCGCCGCCGCTCGCACTGGGCGACTCGGACGGCTGCGCCGGGGACCGGTCCGGCACCGGGGCCGGCGCGTCCGCGCTGGGCGAGGGCTTGGCCCCGGTGAGCCCGCTGGTGAGGTTGTCCACCAGGCCGCCGACCGGCGCCGGCACGACATTGCCCTCATTGCTGGGCACCGGTGCGGCCGGTGCGCCGGGGGCCGCGGGCGCCGCCGGTGCGGGCGCGCCGCCCTGCGGCGGGACCTGCGGGGTGCTGCCCGGCCGACCGCCGACCGCGGTGCCGGCCGGTCCGCCGATGGCACCGCCCTGGGCCGGTACTCCGCCGACCGCCGGGTTGCCGCCGGGCGAGGTGCCGACGGACGGTCCGCCCTGCACACCCGTCCCGCGGGTGCCGTCGCCCGCCCCGCCGTCGTCCGGCATCCCGCTCTTGGCGGGCTGCTGGACCAGACGCAGGGGCGCGACGTCCTGGCTTATGTCGTCGAAGAGCTGGTCCACCAGGTGGGCCTGCGGGACGAGCTGGTCCGGGAGCCGGGACTGCACCTCGGCCCAGGCGCCGTCCTCGTCCTGGGCGAAGCCTGCCAGGGCGCGCATCGGGTCGAGCGAGCCGTTGTTGCGGTAGACGGCGCGCAGCAGGTCGCGGCCCTTGAGGGCATCGGTATGCATGTCGTCCAGGGCCTTGCGGACCTGCTCGACGGTGCCCGGGCTGAGCGAGCCGCCGGTACCGGCCCGGCCCACCAGTGACCGGGCCTCACCGAGCCGGGTGGCCGCGTTGTCGAGCAGCAGTTCGCCGCGCTCGCTGTCGGTGTTCGCGAGGTTGAGCCGGAGTCCCTCCAGTCCGCGCTTCATGCCGTACAGCGGGTCGCCGGGGAGGGCGTTGCCGCTGGCGGCCGCGGCCCCGGCGAAGCTGCCGACGGCGAGGCCGGCGACGAGCCCGCCGATCGCGAACCGGCGGCTCCAGCGTCCGCGCGGCGCCGTGCGGACGGCCCGGTGGCGGCGCTGACGCGGCACGGTGACGCCCGGTCCGCCCGCGAAGGCCTGCTCGAACGCGGCCATCAGTTGGGCGCGTTGGACGGTCCGGACCTCGCGGTCGAGTTCCGGAGCGGGCAGCGCGCCGAGCGCGCCGACCGTGTCGATGAGTTCGGCCATCGCGACCGAACCGGCGTTGCCGGTAGCGGTGTTGGCCGTTCCGTTGCCGTCGGCAGCGCGTTGCTCCGCCTGGTGGGCCTCCAGCGCCTCGGCGAAGGCCTTCGCCCGCCGGTGCTCAAGCACGTTTGCCGTCACGGGCCACACCTCCCTTCGTCGTTGTCGACACCCCGGCCTGCCGGACGGTTGCCCCGGCAAGCCAAAGCCACTCCATCGGGTGAGAGGTCGCAATTCGACTTGACCGCACGCCTGGTGGAGGCTTGCAAGCTGGCCAACGAGCGGCGCGGGCGGTCGGTTACGCACGACTGATCATCGGACCGACCGTTCACCCGGATGTGTCGGGCCGCCGCCGAGGGTGACGGCCCGCCCACTATCTCTCCCGCCGCTTCCCCGGGGGCCTCCCCGGACCGCCGCCGGCTCACCGCGCGTCGGGCGGGAGCAGGCGGGCCAGGGTGCGCACGGCGCGGTACTGGAGGGTCTTGATGGCACCCTCGTTCTTGCCCATGATCCGGGCGGTCTCGGCGACCGACAGCCCCTGCAGGAAGCGCAGCGTGACGCACTCCTGCTGCTGCGGGTTCAGCCGGCGGACCGCCTCCAGCAGGGCCGCGTTGGAGAGCGACTCCAGCACCGAGTCCTCGGGGCTTCGTTCGCACTCGTTGGAGTCGAGCATCTCGCCCGTGGTGACCTCCAGCCGGAACCGGCTGGACTTGAAGTGGTCGGCGACCAGGTTGCGGGCGATGGTCACCAGCCAGGCGCCGAAGTCCCGGCCCTGCCAGGTGAAGGTGCCGATCCGGCGCAGCGCGCGCAGGAACGTCTCGCTGGTGAGGTCCTCGGCGGTGGCCCGGCTGCCGACCCGGTAGTAGATGTAGCGGTAGACGGTGTCCGCGTAGTGGTCGTAGAGCCGGCCGAAGGCCTCGCTCTCGCCGGCCTGGGCGCGCTCGACCAGCTCCATGATCGGGTTGTGCTCGGTCTCGTAACCGGGGCCGGTGGTGGTGCGGGAGCGGCTGCGGCCGCCGGCGCTGCCGGTCCGGCCCCGGGTGCCGGCCCCGGTCGAGCCGGCCGCGGTGGTGCGCAGCAGGGGGGTGCCGGGACGGTCCTGGGTCTGGCCGAACGCGGCTCCGGCGGGCACCAGTTGGGGGGTGGCGGCGAGCTGGCTGCGGAGCAGGGTGCGCAGCAGGTCCAGGCCGGTGGAGATCTGCCGGGGCGGGACCGGGCGGCCGCGGAGGCTGGTGCGGGAGCGCAGGGGCGCGGACGACGGGCGGGAGGGTGCAGGCGCGTCGTTCCGGACGGGTGGGTACACGGGACTCCCAGAGGCAGAACTGTGGACGGATCACCTCCGCCTGCGCGGAGAGCACGTCCGCGCCCCCCGGGTCGCGCTGGGGCGGTTGGGTGACGTGCATCCAGGAGAGAATAACGCTTTGTGCAATGACAGCTACACCGTGTGGTCGAAGTGGTCGTTTGGGATCCGCATTGAACGAATATCCGGCCGACAGTGACCGAACATGTCGGCGATCGGCTGGCTCAACGTGACAGAACGGGTGCACCTGGTGACCAATTCGGTGGTGCGGCGGGCGGTTTCCCGGTTCTGGGGCCCGATAACCCCCGACTTTGTCGAGCTGGCGAACGATCAGATCCGGTCACGGGCTGGCGAGTTCGATCGACAGGGCCGGACGGGCCCGCGACGCGCGGGAGTTCGCCCGTACGGGCGGCATCGTCAGCGCGCGAATTGACCGGACTCACCCCGGCGCGGGCCCCGGACGGCCCTCCGCAGGGTCCGCTCGTCGCTCGGTCGCTCGTCGCTCAGGCGCGGTGCCGGCGGTGCAGCGCGGCCCAGGCCGCGACGGCGCCTGCGGCCACGCCGAGCGCGGCGGCGGCCGGCAGCCCGACCCGGGCGGCCTTCCGTCCGGTCCGGAAGTCCCGGACCCGCCAGCCCTGCGCGCGGGCGTGCCGCCGCAGCGCGCCGTCCGGGTTCACCACGTAGGGGTGGCCCACCAGCGAGAGCATCGGGATGTCGTTGGCCGAGTCGCTGTACGCGGCGCAGCGGTCGAGGTCGAGCCGCTCCCGCCGGGACAGCGAGCGCACCGCGGCCGCCTTGGCCGGCCCGTGCAGCAGTTCGCCGACCAGCCGGCCGGTGTACGCGCCCTCGCGGGCCTCGGCGACGGTGCCGAGCGCCCCCGTCATGCCGAGCCGGGCCGCGATGATCCGGGCCACCTCCACCGGGGCGGCGGTGACCAGCCAGACCCGCTGCCCGGCGTCCAGGTGCATCTGGACCAGCGCGCGGGTGCCCGGCCACACCTTGTCGGCGATGACCTCCTCGAAGACCTCCTCGCAGAGCGCCTCCAGCTCGGCGGTCCGCTTGCCGGCGACCAGGCCCAGGGCGGTGTGCTGGGCGTCGGCCATGTGGTCCGGGTCCTCGGCGCCGTACAACCGGAACCAGGCCTGCTGCCAGGCGAAGCGCGCGATGTCCCGACGGGTGAGGAAGCCCCGGCGGAAGAGGCCGACCCCGAGGTAGAAGATCGCGGCCCCGCGCAGGATGGTGTTGTCGCAGTCGAAGAAGGCGGCGGCGCGCGGGTCGTCGGGATCGGGGGTGTGGTTCTCGGCGGGGGGCCTGGGCGCCCTGCCGCGCCGGGCGGGCTCCGCGTCCCCGGCGGGCTCCGCCTCCTCGGCCGACCGGGCGTCCGCCGCCGGCCCGGTGCCTCCGGCCGGCTCCGTCGGGGCCTCCCCGACCGGTGCCGGGGCGGCCCGCAGGGCGGCCTCCGCCGCCTCCGCCGCGGCCTCGCCCGCCAGCGCGGCCCGCGAGCCGGTGGAGCGCCTTGACTGGGTGAGCCTTCGGAGCACGGCCATGCCATCGAGCATAGCCAGCCACCTGTGCGGCGGCCGTGACGGCGACGTGCCCGACGGGTGAACGGCGGACGGGGCGGCCGGGTCCGGACCGTCCGCCGGGTCGGCGCACAATGGCGGGGTGAGTCCACTGCTGCGACGTGACAAGAACCGGGGCCCGGGGCCGGCCGACCGGACGGTGACCCTGGTGGCCAAGCCCGGCTGCCATCTGTGCGACGACGCCCGGGAGGTGATCGTCCGGGTGACGGCCGAGCTGGGCGCGGCCTTCGAGGAGAAGGACATCACCCAGGACCCGGAGCTCCACCACCTCTACTGGGAGCAGATCCCGGTCACCCTGATCGACGGGCGCCAGCACGACTTCTGGCGGGTGGACGAGAAGCGCCTGCGCACCGCGCTCGGCGCCTGACCCGGGCCCCCGGCGGCCGCGGCGGGGAGGCGCCGGCCCGCTCCGCCGGGAGCCGCCCGCCCGCTCCGCCGGGGGGCTCCCGCGCCCCCGCCGAACGGCGGGGGCGGTTCGCCGAATCGTTGTGAAGATTCCGCGTTCCCGGCTTGGGGCACCGGCCGTCGGTCGGCTTACGATCGAACTCGTCTGCGCCCATGGGGGGCTGAGCACGCGAGGAGTGCCGCCATGCTTCCCGGTCCGCCCTTAGCCACGCCCGCCGAGCCCTCGGCCGCGCGCGGGGGCTTCGCCGTGGTGGACGTGGAGGCGACCGGCCGCAGCCCCTGGCGGCACCGGGTGGTCGAGGTGGCGGTGGTGCTGCTGGACGAGCGGCTCCGCCCCGAGGGCGAGTTCTGCACCCTGCTGGACCCGCTCGGCCCGGTCGGCCCGACCCATGTGCACCGGATAGCGCAGGAGGACGTCGAGGGCGCCCCGCGCTTCCGCGAGATCGCGCCGCTGCTGCTGGAGCTGCTGACCGGCCGGGTGCTGGTCGGCCATCACGTCACCTGCGACCACGCCTTCCTGGATCGCGAGTTCGCCCGGATCGGGGTCCCGCTGCCGCCGGTGCCCTCGCTGTGCACGATGCGGCTGGCCCGGGCCCATCTGCCGGAGGCCGGCGGCTTCGGCCTGGCGGCCTGTGTGGCGGCGGCCGGCCTCGGCGGCTTCGCCGCGCACACCGCGCTCGGCGACGCCCGGGCCACCGCCGACCTGCTCCGCCACTGCCTGGACGCGCCGTCCTGCCCGCCGGACGACTGGGCGGAACCGCTGCGCGAGGCGGCCGCGGTGCCGTGGCCGAGGCTGGGGCGGGCCCGGTCCCGGCCGTCCGGGGAGCCGGTGCCGCTGGTCCTGCGGGGGTCCTCCCGCCCGGCTCCGCCGGTGCTGCCGAACGGCCTGCTGTACGGCCCTCGGCCACCCCTTGCACCGCCCCCGGCGGCGGCCCGGAAAGGGGCCGGTGCTATGGGGTCCACGGCGTGATGCGCATCACTGTGCGTGGACAAATCGGACACCATCTTTGTGCACACGTTCACAAACGCATAGCCTGGCTGCCAAAGCCCAGCTTCACCCACAGGAGCACCGTGGCAATCGGCCGATCACCACAGAGCAGTTCGCAGACGCCCGACCAGGGCGCCGCGCGTCGACCTTCGCGCGCCCGGGGCATCCCGGAGGCGACGGTCGCCCGGCTTCCGCTGTACCTGCGCGCGCTCACCGCGCTCTCCGAGCGCTCGGTGCCGACCGTCTCCTCCGAGGAGCTGGCGGCCGCGGCCGGGGTGAACTCCGCCAAGCTGCGCAAGGACTTCTCCTACCTGGGCTCGTACGGCACCCGCGGGGTCGGCTACGACGTCGAGTACCTCGTCTACCAGATCTCCCGCGAGCTGGGCCTGACCCAGGACTGGCCGGTCGTCATCGTCGGCATCGGGAACCTCGGCCACGCGCTCGCCAACTACGGCGGCTTCGCCTCCCGCGGTTTCCGGGTGGCCGCCCTGCTGGACGCCGACCCGTCCGTGGTCGGCAGCAGCGCGGCCGGCCTGCCGGTGCGCCACATGGACGAACTGGAGTCCATCGTGGAGAGCCAGCACGTCTCGATCGGTGTCATCACCACGCCGCCCGGCGCCGCCCAGCAGGTCTGCGACCGGCTGGTCGAGGCCGGTGTCACCAGCATCCTGAACTTCGCCCCGACCGTGCTGACCGTTCCGGACGGCGTGGACGTGCGCAAGGTGGACCTCTCCATCGAGCTGCAGATCCTCGCCTTCCACGAGCAGCGCAAGGCCGGCGACGAGCCGGACCGCACGGAGTCCGTGCTCGACCGCGCCCCCGGCCCGGTCCGCGCCGCCGCGGCCAAGCTGCGCCGCGCGGCCGGCGGCAGCACCAAGCCCCGCACCGCCGCGGAGTCGGCCAAGGACGCGGAGCCGACGGCGCAGGGCAAGCCCGGCAAGCCCGGCGAGGGCGAGCTGTCCGCGGTGATGCCGGCATGAGCGGGACCGAGAATCGTGGGACCAGGGGGCGGGCGTGAGTCTTCTCGTCGTAGGGCTGAGCCATCGCACGGCCCCGGTCGGCGTGCTGGAGCGGGCCGCGCTGACCGGTGAGGTGCCGACCCGGCTGCTGCACGACGCGGCCGCGTCCGCGACCGTCGCCGAGGCGGCGCTGGTCAACACCTGCAACCGGATCGAGCTGTACGCGGACGTGGACAAGTTCCACGCCGGCGTCGCCGAGCTGTCGTTGCTGCTCGCCCACCACAGCGGGGTCGACCTGGAGGAGCTGACCTCCCACCTCTACGTCCACTACGAGGACCGCGCGGTCCACCACCTCTTCTCGGTGGCCTGCGGCCTGGACTCGATGGTGGTCGGCGAGGGCCAGATCCTCGGCCAGCTGCGCGACGCCCTGGCCAAGGCGCAGGAGGAGCACACCGCCGCGCGCGGCCTCAACGAGCTCTTCCAGCAGGCCCTGCGGGTCGGCAAGCGGGCGCACAGCGAGACCGGCATCGACAAGGCCGGCCAGTCCCTGGTGACCTTCGGCCTGGAGCAGGTCGCGGCCGGCGCGGGCGCGATCGCGGGCAAGCGGGCGCTGGTGGTCGGCGCGGGCTCGATGAGCTCGCTGGCCGCCGCCACCCTGGTCCGCTCGGGCGTGACGGACCTGCTGATCGCCAACCGGACGCCGGAGCGCGCCGAGCGGCTGGTCGAGATCCTCGGCGGGGACGTCGCCCGCACCCTGGACCTGGCGAAGGTGCCGGAGGCGCTGGCCGACGTCGATCTGGTGATCTCCTGCACCGGCGCGGCCGGCACGGTGATCGGGGCGCAGGACGTCGCCGCCGCGGTCGCCGCGCGCGCCGCCGCCACCCCCCTCGCCTTCCTCGACCTCGCCATGCCGCGCGACGTCGACCACGCCGTGCACGAGCTGCCCGGCGCGCTCCTGGTCGACCTGGAGAGCCTCTCGCACGCCCACGCCGCCACTCCCGGCGCCGGGGACGTCGACGCCGTCACCGGCATCGTCGCCGAGGAGGTCACCGCCTTCGGCGCCGCCCAGCGGGCCGCGCGGATCGCCCCCACCGTGGTGGCGCTGCGCGCGATGGCCTCCGGGGTGGTCGCCACCGAGCTGGCCCGCCTGGACTCCCGGCTGCCCGGTCTGGACGAGCGCTCGCGCGCCGAGATCGGCCAGACCGTCCGCCGGGTCGTCGACAAGCTGCTGCACGCCCCCACCGTGCGGGTGAAGCAGCTGGCCGCCGAACCCGGCGGCGCCTCCTACGCGGAGGCACTGCGTGAACTGTTCGACCTCGACCCGGCCGCCGTCCACGCGGTCTCGGGCACCCCGATCGGCACCCAGCAGCCTGCGGGCGGGGGCGCCGGATGAACCGTCAGCCATCCCACGAGTACCACCGGGACGATCACCCCATGAATGGTCAACCGCTCACCGGCCAGGCACCGGACCCCACCGCGGCACCCCTGCGGCTCGGCACCCGGCGCAGCGCGCTCGCCATGGCGCAGTCGGGCATGGTCGCCCGCGAGGTGACCCGCCTCACCGGGCGCCCCGTCGAGCTGGTGGAGATCACCACCTACGGCGACACCTCCCGCGAGGCGCTGGCCCAGATCGGCGGCACCGGTGTGTTCGTCTCCGCGCTGCGCGACGCGCTGCTCGAGGGCCGGATCGACTTCGCCGTGCACTCGCTCAAGGACCTTCCGACCGCGGCCCCCGAGGGCCTGCTGCTGGCCGCCGTCCCCGAGCGCGAGGACAGCCGCGACGCCCTGGTGGCGCGCGACGGCCTGGCGCTCGGCGAGCTGGTGGAGAAGCTGGCCGGAGCCGGCCGCCCGGCCCGGATCGGCACCGGTTCGCCGCGTCGGATGGCGCAGCTGAACGCCTGGGCCCGCGAACGCGGCGACCGGCTGGAGACCGTCGCGATCCGCGGCAACGTGGACACCCGGATCGGCTTCGTGGCCTCCGGCGAGCTGGACGCCGTGGTGCTGGCCACCGCGGGTCTGAACCGGCTCGGCCGGTCCGCGGAGATCACCGAGCACCTCGACCCCGAGCTGATGGTCCCGGCCCCCGGCCAGGGCGCGCTCGCCATCGAGTGCACCGCCGCCGCCGCGCTCCCGGAAGGGGGCGGTCTGGCCGCCGCGCTGGCGGCCCTCGACCACGCCCCCACCCGGGTCGCGGTGGCCGCCGAGCGGGCCCTGCTCGCCACCCTGGAGGCCGGCTGCTCCGCACCGGTCGCCGCGCTGGCCGCCTGGGACCACCGATCCGAACTGCGGCTGGAGGGCGTGGTCGGCACCGTCGACGGCGCCACCCTGCTGAAGATGTCCGCCCACGGTCCGATCGTCCTCGACGAGACCGCCGAGCAGCAGGCGGTGGCCCTCGGCCGCACGCTGGCCGCCCGGCTGCTCGACGCGGGCGCGGCCGCCCTGATGGGGGAGCGAGCCCGATGAGCCCCACCGCCGCCACCGACAGCCCGTTCCCGGCCGACAGCCCGTTCGGGGGTACGGTGCCCGCCACCGGCCGGTGCACCTTCCTGGGCGCGGGCCCCGGCGACCCGGGCCTGCTGACCCTGCGCGCGGTCGAGGTCCTGGCCTCGGCCGACGTCCTGGTCGCCGACCCGCTGACCGCGGCCGCCGTGCGCAGCCACTGTCCCTCGGGCGTGCAGGTGCACGCCCCCGGCACCGAGGGGCCGGACTTCGACCTGGCGAACCTGGTCGCCGAGGCCGTGCGCTCCGGCAAGCACGTGGTGCGGACCGTCGACGGCGACCCGGGCCTGGACGGCTGCGCCGCCGAGGAGATGCTCGGCTGCGCCGGCGCCGGGATCGCCTTCGAGGTGATCCCGGGCGTCGCCCAGTCGGTCGGCGTGCCGGCCTACGCGGGGGTGCCGCTGCGCGGCGCCGCCGGGACGGACGTCCGCTTCGTGGAGGCCGCCGCGCTGCTGGCCGGCTCCCCGGTGGACCTGGGCGCGCCGGAGACCACCCTGGTCGTGCGCACCACCCTGGGCCAGCTGCCGGCCACCGCCAACGCGCTGGTCTCCAACGGCCGCAAGCCGGAGTCGGCGCTCAGCGCGACGCTCTCCGGCACCACCACCCGCCAGCGCACCTTCACCGCGACCCTGGCCACCATCGCGGCGGACCTCAAGGCCGCCCGGGTGCTGCCCGCGCCGGTGTCCGCCCCGGTGGACCCCGCCACCCCGGTCATAGCCGTGGTCGGTGAGCAGGTCGCCCACCGCTCCTCGCACTCCTGGTTCGAGACCAAGCCGCTGTTCGGCTGGAACGTCCTGGTGCCGCGCACCAAGGAGCAGGCGCACGGCCTGTCCGAGCAGCTGCGCTCGTACGGCGCGGTGCCGCAGGAGGTGCCGACCATCGCGGTCGAGCCGCCGCGCACCCCGCAGCAGATGGAGCGGGCGATCAAGGGCCTGGTCACCGGCCGGTACGAGTGGATCGCCTTCACCTCGGTGAACGCAGTGCGCGCGGTGCGGGAGAAGTTCGAGGAGTACGGCCTGGACGCCCGGGCGTTCGCCGGGATCAAGGTCGCGGCGGTCGGCGAGACCACCGCGCAGGCGCTGGTCGACTTCGGCGTGAAGCCGGACCTGGTGCCGTCCGGCGAGCAGTCCGCGGCCGGGCTGCTGGAGGACTGGCCGCCCTACGACCCGGTGTTCGACCCGATCGACCGGGTGCTGCTGCCGCGCGCCGACATCGCCACCGAGACCCTGGTGGCCGGCCTGGTCGAGCTGGGCTGGGAGGTCGACGACGTGACGGCGTACCGGACCGTGCGCGCCTCGCCGCCGCCGGCCGAGACCCGGGAGGCGATCAAGGGCGGCGGCTTCGACGCGGTGCTGTTCACCTCGTCCTCGACCGTGCGGAACCTGGTCGGCATCGCGGGCAAGCCGCACAACGTGACGGTCATCGCCTGCATCGGCCCGGCCACCGCGAAGACCGCCGAGGAGCACGGCCTGCGGGTCGACGTGATGGCCCCGGCCCCGTCGGCCGCGGCGCTCGCCCAGGCCCTGGCAGACTTCGGGGCCAAGCGCCGGGACACCGCGACCGCCGCCGGTGAGCCGGTCTACCGGCCCAGTGAGCGCCGCCCCGGCTCGCGCCGCAAGGCCGCGCGCTGAATCGAGGCCGGGGGCGGACCATCCGCCGCCCCCGGCACCAGCACCACCGTTCGGAGAGAGAAGCCGTGTCCGCTGAATTCCCGTACGTCCGCCCGCGCCGGCTGCGCTCGACCCCGGCGATGCGCCGACTGGTCGCGGAGACCCGGCTGCACCCGGCGGAGCTGATCCTGCCGCTGTTCGTCCGCGAGGGCGTGCGCGAGCCGGTCCCGGTCTCGTCGATGCCGGGCGTGGTCCAGCACACCCGGGAGACCCTGCGCAAGGCCGTCACCGAGGCGGCCGCGGCGGGCCTGGGCGGCGTCATGCTGTTCGGCGTCCCCGAGGTCCAGGACGCGACCGGCAGCGAGGGCACCAACCCGGACGGCATCCTCCAGCAGGCGATCCGGGACGTGGTCGCCGAGGTCGGCGACGCCCTGGTGGTCATGTCGGACCTGTGCCTGGACGAGTACACCGACCACGGCCACTGCGGCGTACTGGCCGCGGACGGCTCGGTGGACAACGACGCCACCCTGGAGCGGTACGCCGAGATGGCCCGGGTGCAGGCGGACGCGGGCGTCCACCTGGTCGGCCCGTCCGGGATGATGGACGGCCAGATCGGGGTGGTCCGCCGGGCCCTGGACGAGGCCGGCCACCAGGACGTCGGCATCCTCGCCTACACCGCCAAGTACGCCTCGGCGTTCTACGGCCCGTTCCGGGAGGCGGTCGGCTCCTCGTTGAAGGGCGACCGCAAGAGCTACCAGCAGGACCCGGCCAACGCCCGGGAGGCGCTGCGGGAGCTGGAGCTGGACATCGCCGAGGGCGCCGACCTGGTGATGGTGAAGCCGGGCATGGCCTACCTCGACATCCTGCGCCAGGTCGCCGACGCCTCGCCGGTGCCGGTCTCCGCCTACCAGGTGTCCGGCGAGTACGCGATGGTCGAGGCGGCCGCGGCCAACGGCTGGATCGACCGGGAGCGGATGATCCTGGAGACGCTGACCTCGCTGCGCCGGGCCGGCGCCGAGCAGATCCTCACCTACTGGGCCCTCGAGGCCGCCGCGATGGTGAAGTAGCCGGACCGGGGCCACAGCCCCGGACACGGCGGAGGCCGGGCCCCCTACCGAAGGGGGCCCGGCCTCCGTGCGTGCTACCAGCCGCCGATGTGGGCGAAGCCCTCCTCGCCGCCGACCGCGTCGGTGGAGGTGGCGGCGCCCCAGCCGTGCGCACCGGTGTGGATGTTCGAGGTGTGGGCGAGGCCCCACCACTCGCCGGCCGCGAACACCGGGTGGGCCGAGGCGGCGAACTCGCCGCCGCCGACCAGGCCGACGTGCGCGGACGCCGCCGGGGCGGCCAGGCCGGCCAGCGCCAGCGCGCCGACGGCGGTCAGAGTGACCTTGACCAGCTTGCTCTTCATGGATCTGCCCTCTCTTCCGGAGCGCCCCGTGCGGGCGCTCTGCCTCTGACGTGTGCTCCGGTCCGGTGCCGGGGACCGGCCCTGACACGGGACCACACGCTGCCGTCCGCGGCGGCGCCCCACGCGCCGCGCCGACGGCCTGTCACCCGGCCGGACGCCGCCGGTGCGGCCCGGTCGGACGTCCGGTCCGGTACGCCCGGAGGGCCCGGGGACCAGACGTCCCCGGGCCCTCCGTCGCGCCGTGCGGCCGAATCAGCCGATCAGGTGCGAGACACCCGCGTCGCCCGAGGACTGGGTGTTCTGGCCGACGTTGCAGATCTGCTTCGGGGTGCTGTTGAGGATCGGCACCTCGACCGGGACGGCCACGCCGAGGACGGCGACCGCGATGTTGTGGACCTCCGGCAGGCAGATGTTCGCGTTGTCGAGGGTGTGGAAGTTCGGGCTGTGG
>NZ_JZWY01000021.1:0-8343 GCF_000966955.1 Streptomyces sp. NRRL S-495 | reverse complement strand
GGTCTGGTTGGTGCCGCCGTTGCCCTGGGCGGAGACGGCGGCGCCGTCCGAGTCGGCGATGGCGGAGGCGGAGCCGGCGGACATCGCGATGGCGGCGGCGGCCAGACCGGCGGCGGCGAGAGACTTCTTGATCATTTCGGTGTTCCTCTCAGGGGGTGAATCGGGGAGCGATTCGAAGGGTGGATCAGGAGGGGTGACGCAGCTTGGGACGAGCAGGTCAGCCGATCAGGTGGGAGACGCCCGAGTCGCCCTTGGTCTGGGTGCCCTGGCCCTGGGTGCAGTACTGCTTGCCACCGCTGTTGGCGATCGGGACCTCGACCGGGACGGCCACACCGAGGACGCCGACCGCGATGTTGTGGATCTCGGGCAGGCAGACGTTCGCGTTGTCCAGGAAGTGGAAGTTCGGGCTGTGGTCACCGACGGTGCCGGTGAAGTTGGTGCCGCCGTTGCCCTGGAACGACCCGGCGGAGCCGTCCGAGTCACCGATGGCCGAGGCCGGCGCCGCGGCGACGGCCAGCGCGGCGGCGGCCAGGCCGGCGGCCGCGAAGGACTTCTGGATCATGGGGAGATCCCTCTCTGAAAAGCTCTTGGTTTCCGTGCGTACAACGCGTACAACGCTCAGACCCGGTCTGCGGTCACTGACGCTCAGATCAAAGAATGACGGCACGGAAGGTTACGGGGATTTCTGAAAAGAGTCCGGGAGGCGCGACGGCCGTGTGTTTCTTGTCGGATTATTAGCCCGAACCGGTTAACGCCCGCAATCCGGGATCCGGGTGGATCGTTGAGCACATTGCTCTCGGCTGCGCCCGCGCAGCCCTTCCCTGTAGAGATCTCCACTACGGACAGGCAGAACGGTGAAAAGCATGAGGTTCTCCAAGCGGGCCGGCGCGATGCTGCTGGCGGTCGGTGCGGGCATGCTCGCCTCCCAGGGGGCGGCCTCGGCCGCCCCGGTCGGCCCCGAGCAGGTGGGGGCCCTGGAGGAGCAGCTGGCCACCCAGCAGGTGCCGGTGGACATCCCGGTGGCACCGCTGGACAGCCGGATCTCGGGCGGCATCCCGACCTCGCTGCTGATGCCCCCGGTGCCGGCCCACACCACCGGCGACGCGCTGATCCCGGAGCGCATCGTGCCGCCGCTGGGCACCGGCCGGGTCGGTCCGACCGCCAAGGCCGAGCTGCCGCTGCCGCTGCTGGACCAGGGCGCCGACCTCGGTGAGCTGCTGCTGGACGCCCCGGCGGCGCCGCTGCACGCCGACACCCCCGGGATCGGTCTCGGCAAGCCGCTCTCGCTGGCCAAGGACGGCACCGGCCAGCTCGCCGACGGCCGGGTCAAGGTGGACGAGATCGACCCGCGGCTGGTGACCGGCGCGGTGCAGGCGGTGCCCGGCGCCAGCGCCACGCTGGGCAACGAGGACGAGCGGATCTCGGTGACCGACTCGGTGGACAACCTGGCGACCACCACGACCGCGACCACCACCGGCGTGGTCCAGGAGACCGGTCTGGCGGGCCTGGCCCAGCTGTAGCCCCGGACAGCCCGGGAGCCCGGCACCCCGTGTCGCAGGACGGGGTGCCGGGCTCCCGGCGTGCGCGGTGCCGGTGCGGCGGCTCAGCCGGGCAGCACGCCGAGCAGCCCGCCGACCAGCGGCAGGTCTCGCGGGCCGCCGCCGGCGCTGAGCGGCCCGGTCAGCAGGTCGGTGCCGACCGGCGCCAGGCCGGAGTTCTCCGGCTGGACGGTCGCGCCGTTGTTCAGCACGTCGGCCGAGGAGTTGGCCCACGGGTCCAGGCGGAGGTCCTTGACCGGCGCCACGGCGTAACCGAGCCCGGCGCTGGTGCCGCCGAGCGCCTGGTTGACGTCGGTCTTGGCGAGGGCGGCACCGCCCTCGGCGGGGGCCGCGTGCGCCGCGCCGGCGCCGCCGAGCAGCATCGCGGCGCCCAGGGCGGCGGCGAGGCCGGCCCCGCTCTTCTTCGAAACCATGCGCAATCACCTTCGGGGGGAGGGGTGCCCCGGGCGGCCGGACCGCGCCCGGGTACGCCGAACCGCCCCCCGGCCGACGGGCCGGGGGGCAGTGCGGGCGGAACGCGTGCCGATGGGGATCAGCAGTCGTCCATGTCGTGGTGGTGGTGCTCGGCCTCCGCGTTGATGCAGGTGTTGCCGAACGCCGGGTTCAGCAGGCCGATCACGTTGATGGAGTTGCCGCACAGGTTGACCGGGATGTGCACCGGGACCTGGAGCTGGTTGCCGGAGGCGACACCGGGCGAGCCGGCGGCGACGCCCTCCGCGCCGGAGCTGGCGGCGGCACCGCCCGCGGCGCCGAGCACCAGGCCGGCGGCGGCGGCGGAGAGGACGGCGGCCTTCTTCACGTTCTGCATGGGGGTTGATCTCCTAGATCAAACGCGGGTTGAGCGGGCCGCACCCCGCCCGTGGCGGGGTGCGGCACGAGTGCGGTTGAACCGTGGCCGCCGGGTCGGCGGCCGCCGGGTCAGCCGTGGTTGATGCAGGTGTTGCCGAACGCCGGGTTCAGGATGCTGACGAGCCCGATGGAGTTGCCGCAGACGTTGACCGGGATGTGCACCGGGATCTGGATCTGGTTGCCGGAGAGCACACCCGGGGAGCCGGCGGCGACACCCTGGGCACCGGAGCTGGCGAACGCGCCACCGGCCGCACCGACCACCAGGCCGGCGGCGGCGAGGGACAGGGCGGCAGCCTTCTTGAGGTTACGCATGTGGTTCTTCCTCCGATTTCTGCCCGACCGTCTGTGGAATAGTCGGGAGCCGGGCGAGGTGAAATCCTGGCCCGGTGGTTTCTGGGAATGCCGTGATTGTCACTCGGGCGGCCCAGATGGCGCGTGTCGCCCGTGGCGCGGGCGATGAGCGGCCGCCGCGGTACCGTGCGCCGCGAACGATTCCCGCACGGCCGGGAAGATTCGCATCGACGCGCGACCGGGAGGAATTCCGGACGGGCTTGGACCGGCGGCGGATCTCCTCGTCTTGGCGGGCGGGTGGAGCGTGTTCCGACTGTGAGAACGAGGCAGTGCGCCGGGGGAAACGGTCGGATGCGGCAGTCACCCGAATGCCCGGACGGGGGTCCGTTCCTCCGGACGGGTGACAGTGGGGGTGCCCTCGCAACCGGCTCGACCGGGTCTCGTTGGAGATGTCGCACTCCCCGTGCATCTCTGTCGAACAGTCAGGAGGCTCCTCATGAGCATCAAGAAGACGGCCGCCGTCGGCGCCGCTGTTGTCGGCATCGTGGCCGCCGGTGCCGGTTCCGCGATGGCCAGCTCCGGCGCTGAGGGCGTCGCCGCCGGTTCCCCGGGTGTCATCTCCGGCAACCAGCTCCAGATTCCGGTGCACGTGCCGGTCAACCTGTGCGGCAACACGATCGACATCATCGGTCTGCTGAACCCGTCCTTCGGCAACACCTGCGTCAACAACGGCTGATCGTTCCTCGGTCCGGCCGGTGCGAGCCGCCGCTCCCGCGCTTCCCTCCTGGGGTGCGGAGTGGCGGCTCGCGGCGTTGTCGCCCCGGTGCCGACGGCGACCGCCGTCGGCACCGCTCGCATCCGGCGGCGGTCCGGGCCCGCCCTCCTCCGCTCCCGCGGCCGGTCCGTCCACGACCCGCCCGTCCGGTCACTGAGCGGGCTGCCCACCCGTGCGGCGGGCGGGGTGTCGTAGGCTCGCCCGGCGTCGCGGTGTCGGTCGGCGCGCCGGACGCGAGTGGGGCGGGGAGTACCAGAGCTGATGAGCACGGCATCGAGCACCGAGTCGTCGGGCGGGGGCGCGGGCGTGCCCTCGTCGTCCTCCCCGTCGTCGTCGCCGTCCGGGTCGGTGGACCCGGAGGAGACCGGTCGGCCGGACAGCCCGGCCCCGGGGCCCGGCCGTATCGGCGCCCTGGTCGACCGCTTCGCGCCGGCGCTCGGCGCGTACGCGGTGGTCAAGGCGACCGGGCTGACCGTCTTCCTGCTGCTGCTCTCGCACACCGAGGACTTCCTGAAGAAGGACCCGGGGCGCGGTGGCGGCGCCCGCCCCTGGGACGTGCTCGGCACCTGGGACGGCATCTGGTACCAGCGGATCGCGGAGAACGGCTACGACCCGCAGCTGATCCCGCTGCACGGCTACCCGCTGGCCACCTACTACGAGAACTCGGCGGCGTTCTTCCCGCTCTACCCCTGGCTGATGCGGCTGGTCGGGGCGGTGACCGGGCTCGGACCGTACGGCTCGGGGATCGTCGTCTCGGTGCTGGCCTCCTTCGTCGCCGCCGCCGGGATCTTCGCGATCGCGGAGCGGCTCGGCGGCTTCCGGGCCGGGGTGACCGCGGCGGTGATCTGGGGCCTGTTCCCGGGCTCGGGCGTGGAGTGGGCGGTCTACTCCGACTCCCTGTTCGTCGCCCTCTCGGCCTGGGCCTGCTACTGCGTGATGACCCGCCGCTGGCTGGCCGCCGGCACCCTCGCCCTGGTGGCCGGTCTCAACCGGCCGACGGCGGCCACGGTGATCGCCGCGGTCTCGATCTCGGCGCTGGTGGCGCTGGTGCGGCGCACCGACGGGGTGGCCAGGCCGCTGACCGCGATGCTGATGACCCCGTGGGGCATGCTCGGGTACATCGCCTGGGTCGGCTGGCGGATGGGCGACTGGACCGGCTACTTCAAGCTCCAGCGCGGCGCCTGGAACCGCTACTTCGACTGGGGCGCGTCCACCCTGAGCAGCACCGTGGACACGATCACCGGGCACTGGACGTTCTGGCAGTCCAATCCGGCGCCGGACCTCATCGCGGTGTGCCTGCTGATCGCGCTGCCCGGACTGCTGGTACTGCTGCTGCGGCTGCGGCCGCCGCTGGTCCTGGTGGTCTACACCCTGCTGACCGTCTTCATGGCGCTGAGCAGCAACCAGATCTACGGCAACATCTCGCGCTACCTGCTGCCGGCCTTCCCGCTGTGCGTCGGCCTGGCGGTGGCGCTGCGCCGGCTGCGGCCGAGCACGGTGGCCGGGCTGTTCGCGATGCCGGCGGTGGCGGCGGGCTGGTACGCGGGGTACGCGCTGTTCGAGCTCGGCATCCCGTAGCCCGACGGGACCCAGGGCCGGTGGAAAGCAGTCCCGTACCGGGAAACAGTCCCGCACGGGATCGTCCGTCGGCGGACGGTCGTTGCTAACCTCGGAGCCATGACGACCATCCCGCCCGTGCGGCAGATCCGTGACATCTCCGGCCTGCTGGACCACGCCAGCCATGTGCTCGCGACCCGGATGTCGGCCGCGTTCACCGAGCTCGGGATCACCCCGCGCGCGTACTGCGTGCTGTTCCACGCGATGGAGGCCGAGCGCACCCAGATCCAGCTGGCCGAGCTGGCGGACCTGGACAAGACCACCATGGTGGTGACCGTCGACGAGCTGGAGAAGGCCGGGCTGGCCGAGCGCCGGCCGTCCGCCGTCGACCGCCGGGCCCGGATCATCTCGGTGACCGCGGCCGGGGAGGAGGCCGTCGAGCGGGGCACGGCGATCGCCGACCGGGTGCACCGGGACGTGCTGGAGGCGCTGCCGGAGGACGAGCGCACCGCCTTCGTCGCGGCGCTGACCCGGTTGGTGGGCGGGCCGCTGGCGGAGCCGGTGGAGAGCGAGCGGACGGTCCGCCGGGCCCGTCGTTCCCGAGGCTGACGCAAGGAAGAGGATCATCCCCAGGAAGATTCTCTTGGAAGAGATAGTCCACAACAAAACCATCTGCTAGCGTCTTACCCGGTACTCGACCCACCGGGAGACCCGCTATGACCACGCACGCCCCGACCACTCGCACGTCGACCGCGGCCGCGCCGAGCGCACCCGCCTCGACCCGCTCACGAGCCCTCGCCCTGGCGGTGCTCTGCGCGGGGATGCTGATGATCGTCCTGGACGGCTCGATCGTCACCGTCGCGCTGCCGGCCATCCAGCAGGACCTCGGCTTCACCCCCGCCGGCCTGACCTGGACCGTCAACGCCTATCTGATCGCCTTCGCCGGGCTGCTCCTGCTCGCCGGCCGGCTCGGGGACCTCGTCGGCCGCCGGAAGGTGTTCGTCGCCGGGCTGGTGCTGTTCACCGCGGCCTCGCTGCTCTGCGCCCTCGCCACCGGCCCGGAGCTGCTGATCGCCGCCCGCTTCCTGCAGGGCGTCGGCGGCGCCCTGGCCTCCTCGGTCAGCCTCGGCATGCTCGTCACGCTCTTCCCCGAGCCGGGCGAGCGCGGCCGTGCCATCGGCGCGTTCAGCTTCGTCGGCGCGGCCGGCGCGTCGATCGGCCAGGTGCTCGGCGGTGTCCTCACCGAGGCGCTGGACTGGCACTGGATCTTCCTGATCAACCTGCCGCTCGGCCTGACCGCCGCCCTGTTGGCGCTGCGCGTCCTGGCCCCCGACCGCGGCCCCGGGCTGCGGGCCGGCACCGACGCCCTGGGCGCGGTGCTGATCACGGCGGCGCTGATGCTCGGCATCTACACCGTCGTCGGCACCGCCGAGCACGGCTGGACCTCCGCGCGGACCCTCGGCCTCGGCGCGCTCGCGCTGGTCCTGCTGGCCGGCTTCCTGGTCCGGCAGGCCCTGGCCGCGACGCCGCTGCTGCCCCTGCGGATGTTCCGCTCGCGGGCCGTCTCCACCGCCAACGCGGTGCAGGTGCTGGTCATCGCCGGGATGTTCGGCTTCCAGGTCCTGGTGGCCCTCTACCTCCAGAACGTGCGCGGCTACGGGGCCGCCGCCACCGGTCTCGCCATGCTCCCGGCCGCCGTCGCCATCGGCGCCGTCTCCCTGCTGCTCTCCGCCCGGCTGAGCGCCCGGTTCGGCGAGCGCGCCGTCCTGCTGGCCGGTCTCGGGCTGCTGGTCGCGGCGCTCGGCCTGCTGACCCGGCTGCCGGCCGACGCGGGCTACCTCGTCGACCTGCTGCCGACCATGCTGCTCGTCGGCGGTGGCGGGCTGGTGCTCTCCGGGCTGGCCGCGCTGGGCATGTCCGGCGCCGGCGAGGAGGACGCCGGGACCGCCTCCGGGCTGTTCAACACCACCCAGCAGGTCGGTGCCGCGCTCGGGGTGGCCGTGCTCTCCACCCTGGCGACCTCCCGCGGCGACGCCCTGGCCGCCGCCGGCCGGCCCGAGGCGGAGGCGCTCACCGGAGGCTTCCGGCTCGCCTTCACGGTGGCCGCCGGGCTGCTCGCCCTGGCCTTCGCCGTCACCGCGCTGCTGCCGCGTCCGAAGAAGTGACGGACCCCTCCGGGGCCGCCCGCGACTCCTGGGGCCGTCGTCGAACCCCCGTCCGCGGGGCGGCGCCGGGGGTTTGACGACGGCCCCGGGCCCCGGAGCGGCGACAGGTCGTTTCCGGTCGGCTTGTATGCTCCACCTGGCGCCAGGGCGGACGTCCTGGCCGCCGATCGTTCGAGGACACAGCCGTGAGAGGTGCGGGGATGTCGGGTCGCCGAGACAGGAGTCGGTCCAGCGTGGCCAGGCCGCGTTCGGAGGACCCGACCGGCTCGGCGGGTTCGGGTGCGCCCGGGGGCGGCTCCGCGGACGGCGCCGCCGCGGGCGGTTCCGGAACCGGCACGGCCGGCGCCGGTGGCTCGATCCCGGCCCCCAGGACCGGCGGCCGGGCCGAGGCCAGGCGCGCGGCCCAGGGCAAGGGCGGCCGCGGCGGAGCCGGTGGCGACGGCGGGTCGGCCGGCTCGGGCCACCGCAAGGCGGGCGGACGCGGCAAGAAGCCCGAGCGCAACATGAAGAAGATCGTCGGCTGGACGGCGGTGGGCGCCCTGGTGCTCATAGCCGGGACCGGCGGGGCGATCTACCTCAAGCTCAACGGCAACATCAAGACCATCGACTCGGACGGGCTCAGCAAGGACCGCCCGCCGGAGTCCGCGGCGGACGCCAACGGCAACAAGCCGGTGAACATCCTGCTGATCGGCTCCGACAGCCGGGGCGCCGGCAACTCCGACCTCGGCGGCGGCAACGCCGAGGGGGCCCGCTCGGACACCACGATCCTGCTGCACGTCTACGCCGACCACAAGAACGCCATCGGCGTCTCGATCCCGCGCAACACCCTGGTGACCATCCCGCCCTGCAAGCTCCCCAACGGCAAGTGGACCAAGGAGCAGAAGGGCAAGGACATCCTGTTCAACGCCGCGTTCTCGCAGGGCGACTCGACGGAGGGCAACGCCGCCTGCACCCAGAACACGGTGGAGAAGCTCACCGGGATCCGGGTCGACCACACCCTGGTGGTCGACTTCTCGGGCTTCGCGGCGATGACCAAGGCCGTCGGCGGCGTCGAGGTCTGCCTGCCCAAGGTCATCTACGAGGGCGACATCAACCCGAACCTCAACAAGCGGGGCGCCCAGGTCCTCCCGGCCGGACGGCAGAAGGT
>NZ_JZWY01000020.1:0-68635 GCF_000966955.1 Streptomyces sp. NRRL S-495 | reverse complement strand
GGATGAAGCGCCAGCAGGCCTTCATGAGTTCGATGATCAGCACGGTGAAGAAGAAGGGCCTGGAGCCCACCACCCTGCTGCCGCTGGCCGACGCGGCCACCAAGTCGCTGCGGGTGGACGAGGGGCTCAACTCGGTCGACAAGCTGATGTCCTTCGCCCTCTCGCTGAAGAACATCGACCTGCACGACCTCAAGTTCGTGACCCCGCCGTGGCGTTACAGCGATGCCAACCTCGACCTGGTGAAGCCCGACGTGGACCGGCTGTGGGAGGCCATCAAGGCGGACCGCACCCTGGACGGCAAGGACGCCACCGGCGAGCAGCCCGACGCGCCCGCCGCCCCGGCGGCCCCGGCGGCCACCCCGGAGGCTCCGCCGACCACCACCGCGCCGCCCGCGCGCGCCGCCGCGGCCCCGATCCGGGTCGCGGTCTACAACGGAACGACCGTCAACGGGCTGGGCGCCAAGGCGGGTGAGGCCCTGAAGGCGGCGCAGTTCACCGTCACCGGCGTCAACCAGGCGAAGTCCACCAACAAGGCCACCACCACGATCGAGTACGGCGCCGGGCAGAAGGCCAACGCCGAGAAGGTCGCCGCGCTGTTCCCCGGGGCCACCCTCACCTCCACCACGGCGGCCGGCATCAGCGTCGTCCTCGGCAAGGACTACGCCGACGCCAACGGCGGCGCCGGCACGGCCGCTCCGGGCACCCCGGCGGCCCCCGCCCCGCTGCCCAGCTCGGTCACCGAGGAAGCCCGCTCGGCGGACGACGACATCTGCGCCAACACCAGCTACGGCTCCGGCGGCTGACCCCCCGACGCCCTCCCGGACACCAATGGGCAGGCCCCCCGGCGTGGTGCCGGGGGGCCTGCCCGTCGAACGTCCCGCGAAGCCGGTGGGTCAGGGCCAGACCAGGCAGTACAGCTGGTGGCCGGCGTCGTGGAGGCGGTTGGCGAAGTCCTGCCACTCGTGCAGCATGCTGTAGATCACGAAGGCGTCGCGCGGGCCCCGGCGGTCGGGGACGGTGGACCAGATGAAGGCGGCGGCGCCGAGTTCGGTCTCGTCGGCCTTCCGCAGCGGTTCGACGACGTTGTGGGGGAGCTGGACGACGGCGTAGTCCGGGTGCAGCACGACCAGCTCCAGCGGGGGCACCTGGTGCAGCGGTACGCCCTGGATGCCGGTGAGGACCATCGCGCTCATGGTCTCCGGCTTGATCTTGGTGGAGAGATGGCCGTTGGGCGAGCCGCTGGTCTCCATCAGATCGCCGAGCCGGCCGAGCGAGCCGAGTTCACCCGCGTCCAGGCCGAGCCCGCCGGGGCCCAGCGCGGTCGGGACCCGGGCCGCGGTCGCCCGGTCGGGTGCGCCGAAGTACTTGTACGTCACCCCCACGCGTCCCTCACCCCGCCTCTCACGGCCACGGCCGCCACGCCCCGTTCCCGCTCCCGTACCCCCGCGTGCGGTCTCGGCGGGCCGGCGGGGGCCACCCGCGGCCTCGTCGTAGCCGTCCTGCGCCTCGGACACTCGGACCATCCTCACCGGAATTCGCCGGAATCGACAGACCCCCGCACGTCCGGTGTCCTCCGGACGTGCTCCTTACCCGTCATGCGCCGCCGTACCCAGTCGAGGTACGCGGCAGTCCTCTTCACACCCCTGCATCGACCCGGAGTTCCTGCCCACCCTCGCGGCCGGACGAACCCCGGAGACACTCCGGGTACATAGTCTGACTGGTCCGGGTGGCCGGCGCAGCCAGGGGTCCTGTTGTACGGATAACCGTACAGACTCGGGCGCCCGGATCATCGTTCCAGATGATGAGGTCCGACATGCAGAGGTGAAGGACACGATTTGAGACCATGTCTCCCGTGAGCTACCCCTACGAAGCACCCCAGTCCCAGTCGCTCTTCGATCGTGCCTCGGTCGTCACGCCCGGCGGCGTGAACTCCCCGGTGCGCGCCTTCCGCGCCGTCGGCGGTACGCCGCGCTTCATGGTGTCCGGAACCGGCCCCTACCTGACCGACGCCGACGGCCGCGAGTACGTCGACCTGGTCTGCTCGTGGGGTCCGATGATCCTCGGCCACGCGCACCCCGCCGTCCTGGACGCGGTGCGGGAGGCGGTCTCCCGCGGCACCTCCTTCGGCACGCCCGGGCAGGGCGAGGTCGAGCTGGCCGAGGAGATCGTCGCCCGGGTCGCCCCGGTCGAGCAGGTCCGCCTGGTCTCCTCCGGCACCGAGGCCACCATGTCGGCGATCCGGCTGGCCCGGGGCTTCACCGGCCGGGCCAAGGTGGTGAAGTTCGCCGGCTGCTACCACGGCCATGTGGACGCGCTGCTGGCCGCCGCCGGTTCCGGCCTCGCCACCTTCGGCCTGCCGGACACCCCGGGCGTCACCGGGGCCCAGGCCGGCGACACCATCGTGCTGCCGTACAACGACCTCGCCGCCGTCGAGGCGGCCTTCCGGGCCCACCCCGGCGAGATCGCCTGCGTGATCACCGAGGCCTCGCCCGGCAACATGGGCGTCGTCCCGCCGCTGCCCGGTTTCAACGGCGGCCTGGCCCGGCTCTGCCGGGAGAACGGCGCGCTGTTCGTCTCCGACGAGGTGATGACCGGCTTCCGCGTGTCGAAGGCGGGCTGGTACGGCCTGGAGGCGGCGCACGAGGGCTGGGCGCCCGACCTGCTGACCTTCGGCAAGGTCATGGGCGGCGGCTTCCCGGCGGCGGCCTTCGGCGGCCGCGCCGACGTGATGGCCCACCTCGCCCCGGCCGGCCCGGTCTACCAGGCCGGCACGCTCTCCGGTAACCCGATCGCCACCGCGGCCGGCCTGGCCCAGCTGCGGGGCTGCACCGACGAGGTCTACGCGACCGTCGACCGGGTCTCGGCCGAGATCTCCGGCCTGGTCTCCGCCGCGCTCGCCAAGGAGGGCGTGACGCACCGGCTGCAGACCGCCGGGAACATGTTCTCGGTGTTCTTCACCGAGGACGCCGTGACGAACTACGACGAGGCGAAGACCCAGGAGTCCTTCCGCTTCACCGCGTTCTTCCACTCGATGCTGTCCCAGGGCGTCTACCTGCCGCCGTCGGCCTTCGAGTCCTGGTTCGTCTCCTCGGCGCACGACGAGCGGGCGATCGAGCGGATCGCCGCCGCCCTGCCCGCCGCCGCCCGGGCCGCCGCCGAAGCCACCGCCTGAGCCACCGCCCGGGCCGCCAGGCCCAGCGCCCAGCCCTTACGAGTCCCAGGAGTACTGAGAAGTGAGCGCCAAGGACATCACCGTCGTCCACCTGATGCGGCACGGTGAGGTGCACAACCCGGAGGGCGTCCTCTACGGCCGCCTCCCCGGCTACCGGCTGTCCGAGCTGGGCCGGGAGATGGCCGAGCGGGTCGCCGAGGACCTGGCCGGGCGGGACATCACCCATGTGGTGGCGTCCCCGCTGGAGCGCGCCCAGGAGACCGCCACGCCGATCGCCCGGTCCCACGGTCTGGACCTCGCGTCGGACGAGCGGCTGATCGAGGCGGAGAACATCTTCGAGGGCAAGACCTTCGGAGTGGGCGACGGCTCGCTGCGCAACCCGTCCTACTGGAAGTACCTCACCAACCCGTTCAAGCCGTCCTGGGGCGAGCCGTACCTGGAGCAGGCGGTGCGGATGATGGGCGCGCTGGCCGCGGCCCGGGACGCCGCGCGGGGGCACGAGGCGGTCTGCGTCAGCCACCAGCTGCCGATCTGGATCGTCCGCTCCTTCGTGGAGCGCCGCCGGCTCTGGCACGACCCGCGCAACCGGCAGTGCTCGCTGGCCTCGCTGACCAGCTTCACCTACGAGGGCGACCGGATCGTCTCGGTGGGCTACCGCGAGCCGGTCCGCGACCTGCTGCCGGCCCATCTGGTCGGCAAGGGCGGCAAGAGCAAGCCAGTGGGCAAGAGCTTCGGCGCCTGACGCCGGCTCCGGGGCCGGTCAGGGGCCGAGCGGGGGGCTGCTCAGGGGTCGATCCGGAGGTGTCCGGTTCCGGGTACGCCGAGGAGGCCCGGACGAGCGGAACGGTGTTCATGGTTCCCGAGTCGGTGTAAGAGCCGTGTGAGTAAGACCTGGGTCACACTCCCGCGACACCCCGCAGATCGATCCCGCCGCAGGTCAGAGGGGGTCCGGCAGACAATGCCGGACCCCCCGGTACCTGCCCGTGACTCCATGCGAAACTTTTCACATGTCTGGCATGACGCGCCTCCGTCCCCGTCTCGCCGCCGCCGCGGTCACCGCCGCCGCTGCCGCGCTGGTCCTCACCGCCTGCAGCTCCTCCGGCTCCTCGGCCAGTGGTGACGGGCAGATCGGTTTCGTCACCGCCAAGGGCAGCAACATCTCCACCGCCGCCGTCGGCCACCGCCAGGAAGCGCCGGACATCGGCGGCGACACCCTGGAGGGCGCCCCGGCCAAGCTCTCCGACTACCGGGGCAAGGTCGTCGTGCTGAACGTCTGGGGCTCCTGGTGCGGCCCGTGCCGCTCGGAGGCCGACGACCTCCAGCGGATCTGGGACAAGTACAAGGACCAGGGCGTGCAGTTCCTCGGGATCAACACCCGGGACACCGAGATCAAGAACGCCGTCCGCTTCGAGCAGGAGAAGGGCGTCACCTTCCCCAGCATCTACGACCCGGCCGGCGCCCAGCTGCTGAAGTTCCCCAAGGGCAGCCTCAACCCGCAGTCCATCCCGACCACCCTGGTGGTCGACCGGGACGGCCGGCTCGCCGCCCGGGCCGTCGGCGGCCAGACCGACGACGCCCTCGAAACGATGCTCCAGCCGGTGCTGGCGGAGCAGCAGCGGTGAGCGGGACGCTGCAGCTCGCCGACAACATCGGGACCATCCAGAGCGGGGCGCTGCTGGTCGCGGCGCCGATCGCGCTGGCGGCGGGCCTGGTGTCGTTCTTCTCGCCCTGCGTGCTGCCGCTCGTCCCCGGCTACCTCTCCTACGTGACCGGCTTCTCGGCCGCCGACCTCGCCGACGCGCGCGGGGCCCGGCGCGGCCGGATGCTGGCCGGCGCGGGGCTGTTCATCCTCGGCTTCACCGCCGTCTTCGTCTCCAGCGGCGCGCTGTTCGGCCAGTTCGGCGACACGCTCAAGGAGCACCAGGCGGTCATCAGCAAGGTGCTCGGGGCGCTCACCATCGTGATGGGCCTGGCCTTCATGGGGCTGGTGCCCGGCCTGAGCATGCGCGAGGTGCGCACCCACCGCCGCCCGGTGGTCGGGCTGCTCGGCGCGCCACTGCTCGGTGTGGTCTTCGGGGTCGGTTGGACCCCGTGCATGGGGCCGACCCTGGCCACCGTCACCAACCTCGCGCTCAACCAGGCCGACGCCCAACGCGGTGCGCTGCTGATGGTCTTCTACTGCCTGGGACTCGGCGTACCGTTCATCGTGGCCGCGCTGGCCTTCCGCCGGGCGCTGGGCGCCTTCGGCTGGGTGAAGCGGCACTACCCGCTCGTCATGCGGATCGGCGGCGGCATGCTCGTCGTGGTCGGTCTGCTGCTGGTCACCGGTGTCTGGGACGCCATGGTGAGTGACCTGCAGAACCAGTTCGCCGGCTTCCAGATCGGAATCTGACCCGTGACCAACACGACGACCGACCGTGACCGGGTCGGTGACCCGGCGCAGGGCGCCACCGAGGAAGCGGCCGAGCGGCTCACCACCGCCCCGGCCGAGTCCGACGGCCCGACCGGCATCGGCGTGGTCGGCTGGCTGCGCTGGATGTGGCGCCAGCTGACCTCGATGCGGGTCGCGCTGATCCTGCTCTTCCTGCTCTCGCTGGCGGCCATCCCGGGCTCGCTGATCCCGCAGAACGGCCAGAACCAGTTCAAGGTCGAGACCTGGAAGGCGCAGCACAGCACCGTCGCGCCGATCTACGAGAAGCTCCAGCTGTTCGACGTCTACAGCTCGGTCTGGTTCTCCGCGATCTACATCCTGCTGTTCGCCTCGCTGGCCGGCTGCATCGTGCCGCGCACCTGGCAGTTCGTCGGGGTGCTGCGCTCCCGGCCGCCGGCGGCGCCGCGCAACCTGACCCGGATGCCGGTGTACGCGGCCTGGCGGACGGACGCGGACGCCGCGGCCGTCAACGCCGCCGCCCACCGGCTGCTGCGCGGGCGGCGCTTCCGGGCGCACCTGGACGGCGGCGCGGTGGCGGCCGAGAAGGGCTATCTGCGCGAGGTCGGCAACCTGGTCTTCCACCTGTCCTTGTTCGCGCTGCTCGGCGGCTTCGCCTGGGCGAGCCTGGCCAGCGGCACCGGCGGCAAGCTGCTGGTCGAGGGCGAGGGCTACTCCAACACGATCACCCAGCTCGACGACTTCACCGGCACCCGGTTCTACGGGACCGAGGACCTCGACCCCTTCTACGTGAAGCTGAACAGGTTCACCTCGAAGTTCCAGAACAACGGCTCGCAGATCGGCAGCGCGCGGGAGTTCACCGCGAACGTCGACTACTACGAGGGCAGTGACCCGGCGAAGCTCAAGCAGGGGAAGATCGAGGTCAACCACCCGCTGGAGATCGGCGGCAGCAAGTTCTTCCTGATCGGGCACGGCTACGCCCCGAAGATCACCGTGCGCAACGCGGCCGGCGACGTCGTCTACACCGGCGCCACCCCGTTCCTGCCGCAGGACGGCAACCTGACCTCCACCGGCGTCATCAAGGTCTCCGACTACGGCGACAAGGACGGGAAGCGGACCCAGCTGGGCCTGTCCGGGTTCTTCCTGCCGACCGCCCCGGTGGCCTTCGACCGGAACACCGGCCCGCGCTCGCTGTTCCCCGGTGACGCGGACCCGGTGCTCGTGCTCAACGCCTACGCGGGCGACCTGGGCACCGACTCCGGCCTGCCGCAGAACATCTACCAGCTCAACACGAAGAACCTGACCCAGCTCCAGCAGGACGGCCAGCCGGCCAAGGTCCGGATGAAGCCGGGCGAGGTCTGGGCCCTGCCGGACGGCTACGGCACGGTCACCTTCGAGGGCTACAAGCAGTGGGCCAGCTTCAATGTCTCGCACCGTCCGGGGAACGCGATCGCGCTGGCCGGCGCGGTGCTGGCGATCGCCGGCCTGATCGGCTCGCTGTTCATCCAGCGGCGCCGGATCTGGGTGCGGGCGGTGGCCCTGCCGGGCGGCGGGACGCAGGTCGAGCTGGCCGGGCTGGGCCGCAGTGAGTCGGCGAAGATCGCCGAGGAGCTGGCCGCGCTCGCGGTGGACCTCCAGGACGACGCCCCGGCGCTCGACGACAGGTCCGAGAACGAGCCAGAGAACAAGCCCGAGAACGAGCCCGAGCCCGAGTCCGAGAACGAGCCCCACGGCGAGTCCGACGACGAGTCCGAGGACGGCTCCGCGGAGGCCGACGAGGCCTCGGCACCCGCAGAATCCGCAGTTCCCGCCGATCAGAACTCCAAGGAGTAGACGGTGCACCTCGCCTCGTCGGTCGACCCGCAGCTGGCCGACCTGTCCAACAAGCTGATCTATTCGGCGATGGCGGTCTACCTGATCGCCATGTTCGCCTACATGTTCGAGTGGACCTTCGGTGCCAAGGGCGCCGTCGCCGTCCGCTCCACCGAGCAGGCGGGCCTGGCCGGGACCGTCGCCGCGGCGGAGGCCAAGGCCAAGGGCGCCAAGAAGGTCACCGTCACCGTCGCCTCGGCGGGCGGCGGCACCACCACGCTCACCCGCACGGCGCTGGCCGGCGAGGGTGCGACGGTGGTGACCAGCGGGCGCGGCGACGAGGAGGTCGACGGCCCCGGCGCGGCCGGCACCAGCGAGAAGGCCGACCTGTCCGGCCGGATCGCGGTCTCGCTCACCGTGCTCGCCGCCCTGCTGCACGTCGGCGGTGTCCTCACCCGCGGCCTCTCGGTGTCCCGCTGGCCGTGGGGCAACATGTACGAGTTCTCCTGCGCCTTCGCGCTCGCCATGACGCTGGCCTTCCTCGGCCTGATGATCGCGAAGAAGCCGGTCCGCTGGCTCGGCCTGCCGGTCACCCTGGCGGTGCTGCTCACCCTGGGCGTCGCCGTCTCCGTGCTCTACACCGAGTCCGAGCAGCTCGTGCCGGCCCTGCACTCGTACTGGCTGGCGATCCACGTCTCCACCGCGATCATCTGCGGCGGCGCCTTCTACGCGGCGTTCATCACGACCCTGCTCTACCTGGGCAAGGAATCCTTCGACCGGAGGGCGGCGGCCGGCCTGGCCAAGGGCCCGCTCGGCACCTCGCCGTCGATCTGGCGCCGGCTGCCCGCCGCCTCGACCCTGGACAAGCTGTCCTACCGGATCAACGCGCTGGTCTTCCCGCTCTGGACCTTCACCATCATCGCGGGCGCGATCTGGGCCGAGGCCGCCTGGGGCAAGTACTGGGAGTGGGACCCGAAGGAGACCTGGTCGTTCATCACCTGGGTCGCCTACGCGTGCTACCTGCACGCCCGCGCCACGGCCGGCTGGAAGGGACGCAAGGCCGCCTACCTGGCCCTCGGCGCCTTCGCCTGCTGGCTGTTCAACTACTACGGCGTGAACATCTTCGTGACCGGCAAGCACTCCTACGCGGGGCTCTGACCGGAACCGGAACCACACACCGGCCCGGCACTCCAGACGAGGAAGCCGGGCCGAGGTGCGACGGGGGTAGTGCGTGCCGGGCCACCCGGTCCGGCACGGGGAGGAATTGAGGAGGAAATCGCGCAATGGAGTGCGACGAGGTCATGCTGACCGTCCGAATCACCGCCGCCGAGCAGCTGCTGCTCCGCCGGCTCGCCCAGGGGCACCGCAGCGACGTGTCCGAGGTGGTGGCCGACGGGCTGCTGGACATCATCCCGACGTTCGTCTCGCCGGCCGACGCCCATCGGTTGCTGGGCGCCCTCGCGGCCCCCGCGCCGTGCGCGCTGACCGTCTGGCTGCCGACGCCGCTGGCCGATCTGCTGGTGCCGGGTGCGGCCCGGATCGCCCAGGTGACGCAGGTGCGGATCGGTTCGGCCAGCGCGATGCTGGGCGCCGCGCTGCGGCTCTGGCTGGCGCAGGATCCGGGGCGGCTGGCGGAGAACCTCAGCGTGATGCACGCGGGGCGACCGTCGTCGGCGCTGGTGGCGGCCTGACCCGACGGGGGTAGCGGGCGCGGGGAGAACGGGGGAGCGGGGGCTCCGGTTCAGCTGGCGAGCGGCAGACCGCGGCGGGCGGGGGCCGGGGCGGCCGCGGACTTGCCGCCGCCGACGGGGGCACCGTCGGCGGGGGCGCCGATCAGTCGGACCTCGGCCACCGTGCGGCCGTCCTGGACCAGGACGACCCGGACGGGTGCCCGGCGCCCGCCGCAGCCGTCCTGACCGGACTCCGGCCCGGCCTCCCGGACGGCCCGCACCACACAGGGGCGGTCCGGCGCGATCGGGTCGTGGAAGGCCGTCACCAGGTCCACCGGCACCACCCGGTCCGGGTGGTGCAGCCGCTGCGCGGCCTGCCGGGCGGCCTCCAGGACGAGCATCCCGGGCAGGTGTCCCGGCGCCGGGTCCATCGGGTCGAACAGCACCGGGTGGGCGGCGTCGGCGCGCAGCAGCCAGCTGCCGGGCAGCAGCGCGGGGCCGAGCACCACATCGGCGGCCTGCTGGCGGCCCACCAGTTCCGGCGCGACGACCTGTTCCGGGATCCGCGGCGGGGCAGCCGGGCGGCGGGGGCCGCGCAGCCGGTCGTAGGCGGCGGGGGAGAGGATCCGCAGGCCCCCGACACCGCGGCCGACCGGACGGCCGTCACGTTCGATCTCCGCGTGCACCCGCAGCGCGACCAGCCGGCCGTGCCGCATCCGGACGTCGTGGCAGCTGATCCTGAGCATCAGTTCGGTGGGGGCGGCGCCGACCGCGAGGCCGTCGAGGCCGGCCGGGCCGAGGGTGTAGCCGAGTTCGTCGAGCACGGCGTGGTGGTCGTGGGGGACGCCGAAACCGGCGTGGCCGACCAACAGGGCGGCCTGCCTGACGGTTTCGGCCATCAGCACCGGGTCGTGGTGCCGGTCGCCGGGCAGCCGGTAGAAGCCGTGCAGCCGGGGCCACTGGGCACCCAGCAGGAAGTCGTACGGACCGGTGGACTGCCAGCCGGTGATGAGTACTTCGGCGACCGAGGAGCGGTGGACCAGCTGACGGGAGACGGTCCGTTCGTGGAAGTCGTAGCGGCGCGGGCCCGATTGGGCGGGGCCGGGGTGGGGATACGGAGCGTCGCCGTCCATCGCGGTGAACACTGGCATGACTGGCCCCACTCCCGGGTGTCGGTCGGCCGGCCGAACTGGCGGCCTGCGCAAAACATACAGGCCACCCGGTTTCTGCTTCCCCTGCGGGGTAGCCGCCGTCGCGCACCCGGCGGGTTCACCGTACCCGCGTTCCGGCCTGCGGCAACGCCCGGGCGGCCCGCCCAGGACCTTGGGCGGGGGTCGGTCCCCTCTGGACGGCGGGGGCCGGGCAGGGGCTAGATTAGATACCAACCATGCGGTTTCGGGTGGGCGCGGCGCGCCCCCGACGGTCCGCAGAGGCGCCGCACCATCGACGACGGCGCCGTGACAGCAACCGGGCGAGCCGGAGCTCGCCACGGCCGGGGGCCGGAGGGACCGAGTGGCCAAGCAGGAACGGGCAGGGCGGACCAGGCAGGCCGTGCTGCTCGCGGCGGCGGACACCTTCGCCGACGCGGGATTCGAGTCGGCGAGCCTGGTCGACATCAGTCGCCGGGCGGGCGTCAGCAAGGGCGCGCTCTACTTCCACTTCGTCTCCAAGCAGGCGCTCGCGGACGGGGTCCGCACCGCGGCCGCCGACACCATCGGCCTGGCCGTGCTGCGCGCGCTGCGCGGCCGGGGGCCGGCCGTCCAGGAACTCCTCGACCTCACCCAAGAACTGGCCCGGCTGCTGCGCGAGGACGTGGTCGTCCGGGCCGGTGTGCTGCTGGGTCTCGGCGGCCGCCCGGCCGGCTGCGGGGTGGGGGCGGTGGTGTCGCCGGCCGGTTCGCCGCCGGAGCCCTCGGCGGACGCGTGGTGGAGCCTGACCGCCGTCTTCCGTACCCTGCTCGACCGCGCCGCCGCGGCCGGCGAGCTGCGGCCCGGGCTGGACCGGGAGCAGGCGGCCGGGCTGCTGACCACCCTGGCGGCCGGGCTGGTGCTGTTCGCCGCCGAGTCCACCGGCCGGCTGGCCGCCGAGGCGGTCGGGGGCCTCTGGACGGTGGCCCTGCCGTCCCTCGTCCCGGCCGACCGGGTGGCGGACTACCGGATCGGATCCGCCCTCTAGTCCCGGTCCAGGTCGAAGGTGTTCAGCCGGGCCAGGGTGCGCGGCTCGACCAGTCCGGGCAGCAGCAGCGTCCAGAGGTCGGCCATCCGCTGCAGCAGGTCCTTGCGGTCGGTCAGGACCTGCGAGCTGAGCTGGATGCCGGTCACCGCGCCGGTGATCACGCCCGCGGCGGCCGCCGGCCGCACCCCCGGCCGCAGTTCGCCGGCGTCCCGGGCCCGCTCCAGCAGCTCCCGCGCCGCGTCCGTCCAGCCCTGGTAGGCGCCGATCTGCGGCTGGGTGAAGGTGCCGTGCTCGATGGTCAGCCGGATCGAGCCGCGCAGCAGCGGGTCGTCCAGCAGCGAGTGGGCGAAGGCGTGCCCCAGGTCGATCACGGTCTGCATCGGGCTGTCGGAGGTCGGCTGCCAGGTGGCCAGCCAGCCGCCCTGGCCCTCGATCACGGCGAGCGCCAGCTCCTCCTTGGACGGGAAGTGGAAGTAGAGCGCGCCCTTGGTGACCCCGGCCCGGTCCAGGATCTCGGCCATGGTGGCGCCCGCGTAGCCGCGTTCGTCGAACACCTCGGCCGCGGCGCGCAGCACCGTCTGGCGGGTCGCCAGCGCGCGGGCCTGCCTGGCCATCGCAGCCTCCCTGGTGGTTCCGGTCGTCAGCTGCTGGATCCTACGGGGGCGGGCCGGGCGGCGGCCCGCATACCGTCCGGTAGGGACCCTTTCGAGCCGTTTCGGGCGGCAGTGCGGAGTTCCGGCCCCCGCGGCCCGTCCGGCCCGCCGCGGCCGGCCCCCGTCCCGGGGAACGCCGTCGGCCGGCCACCCCGGTACTGCGGGTGGCCGGCCGACGGCCGAGCGGTCTTCGTGCGGGCCCTCGGGCGAGGCGTCAGGCGGCCCACTGCCAGCTGACCGGCGAGAAGTACGCCGGACGGCGCTCCAGGCGCTGCCAGTTGGCGATCGGCTCGACCGGCGAGGAGGCGGCCGCCTGCTGGGCGGCCGCGGCGCGGGCCATCAGCACGGCGGTCAGGGCGGCGAGCTCCTCGTCGGAGAGCGAGCCGCGGACGATTCGGACGAGTGGTTCGGCGGAAGCGGTCATGGTCCGGATTTCTCCCGGCGTAAGTGGTGAGTGGGCGTCGGCTCGGCCGGCCGTACTGCTCGGGCCGGGCGGCGCTGCTACATCGGAGGGTTGCCGTGCTTGCGGCTCGGCAGGTCCGCGTGCTTGGTGCGCAGCATGGCCAGCGAGGACGCCAGGACCTGGCGGGTCTCGGCGGGGTCGATGACGTCGTCCACGAGGCCGCGCTCGGCCGCGTAGTACGGGTGCATCAGCTCGCTCTTGTATTCCTTGATCTTCTGGGTGCGCATCGCGTCCGGGTCGTCGGCGGCGTTGATGTCCCGGCGGAAGATGACGTTGGCGGCGCCCTCGGCACCCATGACGGCGATCTCGTTGGTCGGCCACGCGAAGGAGAGGTCGGCGCCGATCGAGCGGGAGTCCATGACGATGTAGGCACCGCCGTAGGCCTTGCGCAGGATCAGCTGGATCCGCGGCACGGTCGCGTTGCAGTAGGCGTAGAGGAGCTTGGCGCCGTGCCGGATGATGCCGTCGTGCTCCTGGTCGACACCGGGCAGGAAGCCGGGGACGTCGAGCATGGTGACCAGGGGGATGTTGAAGGCGTCGCACATCTGGACGAAGCGCGCGGCCTTCTCGCTGGCGTTGATGTCCAGGACGCCGGCCAGCGACTGCGGCTGGTTGGCGATGATGCCGGTGACGTGGCCGTCGATCCGGGCGAGCACGCAGAGCACATTGGTGGCCCAGCGCTCGTGGACCTCCAGGTACTCGCCGTGGTCGACGATCTCCTCGATGACCTTGCGCATGTCGTACGGCCGGTTGCCGTCGGCCGGCACCAGGTCGAGCAGGCTGTCGTTGCGGCGGTCCACCGGGTCGTCGTTGACGACGGGCGGGGGCATCTCGCGGTTGTTCTGCGGCAGCAGCGAGAGGAGGTAGCGGACCTCCTCGATGCAGGACTGCTCGTCGTCGTAGACGAAGTGCGAGACGCCGGAGACGCCGGCGTGGACGTCGGCGCCGCCGAGCCCGTTCTGGCTGATCTTCTCGCCGGTGACGGCCTGGACGACGTCCGGGCCGGTGATGAACATCTGCGAGGTCTCGCGGACCATGAAGACGAAGTCGGTCAGGGCCGGGGAGTAGGCCGCGCCGCCGGCGCACGGGCCGAGCATCACGGAGATCTGCGGGATCACACCGGAGGCCCTGGTGTTGCGCTGGAAGATGCCGCCGTAGCCGGCGAGCGCGGTGACGCCCTCCTGGATACGGGCGCCGGCGCCGTCGTTGAGCGAGACCAGCGGGGCACCGGCCGCGATGGCCATGTCCATGATCTTGTGGATCTTCTGGGCGTGGGCCTCGCCGAGCGCGCCGCCGAAGATCCGGAAGTCGTGGGCGTAGGTGAAGACCGTCCGGCCGTGCACGGTGCCCCAGCCGACGACCACGCCGTCGGTGTGCGGCTTCTTCGCTTCCAGCCCGAAGCCGGTGGCGCGGTGCCGGCGCAGCGGCTCGACCTCGCGGAACGAGCCCTCGTCGAGCAGGAGGTCGATCCGCTCGCGGGCGGTCAGCTTGCCCTTGGCGTGCTGGGCCTCGGTGGCCTTCTCGCTGGGGCCCCGGCGGACCTGCTCGCGGAGTTCGTGCAGTTCCGCGACTCTTCCCCGGACGTCCGTGGGGATCTCAGGGACGTCGTCGTCGACCGGTGCCTGGTGCACAACCGTCATCTCGAACCACTCCAAAGGTGAGGGAACTGTCCGACAGCCAACGTCTGCGATGCCCCCGGCTGCGAATCACTTCTTCACTTATGACTGTACGAGGGGCCGCGCGCTGGTTTCGGCGTCGATTCCGTACAAGGTCGCGTCCGTTTAGATGTCAGGGCTGCACAGAAAGCGAAGCGTTTCAGCCCGTCCGGCCGGTAGCTGTTCGATTACCCCGAGCTGTCGTCCAGATGGCGGTCGGGTGAGCGTAACCTGAGGAAACATGCAGGTCACAGCTGTACCTGTCAAGGAGGGCCGGGTCTCCCGAGGGGGTGTCCGCGGGACGCCTGGTGCGGCGGTGAAGGCCGTGCCGGCGGGCCGGTGGTGTCCGACCAGTCGTAGGGATGCACCAAAAAGACCGCAGCCCACCCGGTGGATGCCGGGTGGGCTGTCCGAGCGACACGGGCTCAGCCGCGACGCCCTTCGTCCGGGTCGTCCTTGCCGCGCAGCTCGTTCTCGCGGCGGCGCAAATCCGCCTCCCACTGCTTGAGCATGTCCTCGTGCTCGTTGTTGTGCTTCTTCAACGAGGCGAGGAACTCCGGGTTGTCGTCAGGCGCCACCGGCCGGCCGTCGCGCCGGGGCGCGTACGCCGGGCCGTCGGCGTCCAGGCCGCCCGCCGGCGCGGTCCGCAGCGCCCCGCGCTGCTTGCCGGCCACCAGCCAGGCGATCGAGCCGACGAGCGGGAAGAGCAGCACGATGATCACCCAGACCACCTTGGGCAGGTGCTTCACCTCGTCCTCGGGGGTGGTCAGGCAGTCGATGAAGGCCCATACCCACAGGGCGAGCGGGAGTACGAAGGTCAGGATCCTCAGCACGGCGGCGGTCTCCCCCGGGTGACGTCGGTGGCGGGCGCGTTCTCGTGGCGGCGGGCCGGCCCGTCGACCGGTGCCGCTTCGAGGGGGCCCTTGACACAGGCCAGGCTAGCGGGTGGCGGATACTGGCAGGCATGGCATACGACGATCTCCGCTCGTTCCTGCGGGCCCTCGACCGCGAAGGCGACCTCAAGCGGATCAAGGCGGAGGTGGACCCCTATCTGGAGATCGGCGAGATCGTCGACCGGGTGCAGAAGGCCAAGGGCCCGGCCCTGCTGTTCGAGAACGTCAAGGGCTCGTCGATGCCGCTGGCGATGAACGTCTTCGGCACCGAGCGCCGGCTCTCCAAGGCGCTCGGCCTCAAGGGCCCGGAGGAGATCGCCGACCGGATCTCCGGTCTGCTGAAGCCGGAGCTGCCGCAGGGCTTCACCGGCTTCCGGGACGCCTTCGGCAAGCTGGCCTCGATGGCCCATGTGCCGCCGAAGAACGTGAAGTCCGGCGACGCGCCCGTGCACGAGGTGGTGCTCACCGGCGAGGACGTCAACCTGGACGAGCTGCCCGCGCTGTTCACCTGGCCGCTGGACGGCGGCTCCTTCTTCAATCTGGGCCTGACCCACACCAAGGACCCGGACAGCGGCATCCGCAACCTCGGTCTGTACCGGCTCCAGCGGCACGACCGCCGCACCATCGGCATGCACTGGCAGATCCACAAGGACAGCCGCAACCACGCCGCGGTGGCCGCCAAGCGCGGCGAGCGGCTGCCGGTCGCGATCGCCTTCGGCTGCCCGCCGGCCGTCACCTACGCGGCCACCGCGCCGCTGCCGGGCGACATCGACGAGTACCTGTTCGCCGGCTTCGTCGCGGGCGAGCGGGTGCGGATGGTGGACTGCAAGACCGTCCCGCTGCAGGTCCCGGCGGACGCCGAGGTGGTCCTGGAGGGCTGGCTGGAGCCGGGCGAGATGCTGCCCGAGGGGCCGTTCGGCGACCACACCGGCTTCTACACGCCGCAGGAGCCGTTCCCGGCGCTGACGATCGACTGCGTGACGATGCGCCGCCGCCCGATCCTGCAGTCCATCGTGGTCGGCCGGCCGCCGACGGAGGACGGCCCGCTGGGCAAGTTCACCGAGCGCTTCTTCCTGCCGCTGCTGAAGATCATCATCCCGGACATCGTCGACTACGACCTGCCCGAGGCCGGCGGCTTCCACAACTGCGTGATCGTCTCGATCGACAAGAAGTACCCGAAGCACGCCCAGAAGACCATGCACGCCATCTGGGGCGCGCACATGATGTCGCTGACCAAGCTGATCATCGTGGTGGACTCCGACTGCGACGTCCACGACTACCAGGAGGTCGCCTGGCGGGCCTTCGGCAATGTCGACTACAGCCGCGACCTCACCGTGGTCGAGGGCCCGGTCGACCACCTCGACCACGCCTCGTACCAGCAGTTCTGGGGCGGCAAGGCGGGTATCGACGCGACCCGCAAGCTGCCCGAGGAGGGCTACACCCGCGACGGCGGCTGGCCCGAGATGGTCTCCTCCGACCCGGAGACCGCCGCCCTGGTGAGCCGGCGCTGGAAGGAGTACGGCCTGTGAGCACCGCTGCCGCACTCCCCGAGGTCCCGCCCGGCAAGGTCAAGTCCTTCCTGCGGCTGGTGATGATCGAGCACTCGGTCTTCGCCCTGCCGTTCGCCTACATCGCGGCGCTGACGGCGATGTTCCGGGCGGACGAGCGGGTGCACTGGGGCGAGCTGTTCGTCGTCACGGTCTGCATGGTCGGGCTCCGGACCTTCGCCATGGCGGCGAACCGGATCATCGACCGGGAGATCGACGCCCGCAACCCGCGTACGGCCGGGCGCGAACTCGTCACCGGCGCGGTGTCCCTGAAGACCGCGTACGTCGGCTCGGCGGTCGCCCTGGTGGTCTTCCTGGGCGCGGCCGCGCTGCTGAACCCGCTCTGCCTCGCGCTGGCTCCGGTCGCCGTGGTGCCGATGGTGGTCTACCCGTACGGCAAGCGGTTCACCGACTTCCCGCAGGCGATCCTCGGCCTGGCCCAGGCGATGGGCCCGGTGGGCGCCTGGCTGGCCGTCACCGGCACCTGGTCCTGGGACGCGGTGGTGCTCGGCGCGGCCGTCGGCATCTGGATCGGCGGCTTCGACCTGATCTACGCCTGCCAGGACGTGGCCTCCGACCGGGCGGGCGGGGTGCGCTCGGTGCCGGCCCGGTTCGGCGTCCCGGCCGCGATCCGGGGCGCGCGCGGCTGCCATGTGCTCACCACGCTGCTGCTCGGCTGGTACGCGGTGCTCACCGACGCGGGTGCCGCGTTCTGGATCGGCCTGCTGGTGGTGGCCGGCGCCTTCGTCTACGAGCACACCATCGTGAAGCCGAACGACCTGTCCCGGCTGAACCGGGCGTTCTTCCAGACCAACGGCTTCGTCGGCATCTCGCTGTTCTTCTTCGCGCTGGTGGACCTGATGGTGCGCGGCCTCGGCATCTGAGGCCGCGCCCCGCGGGGCTACTTCCCGCCCTCGTCGAGCGTGTGCTTGACGAGGGCGTTCGCGTGCCCGTGGCCGATGCCGTGCTCGGCCTTGAGCCAGGCGACCAGTTCCATGTGCTTGGCCAACGGGGAGGCGCGGATCAGCTCCTGCCAGTGGGCGACCGGCTGCCCGTACTTCTTCTCGATGGCGGGGAAGTAGCTGGCGGGGCCGTTGGGGGTGGTCATGCGGTGCTCCTCGAAGTCCGTTCGGTCGTCCACTGATTGATGATCATTACGCATGGAGCCTGATCGCGACAGCGGTCAGCCAGAGCAGTCCGAGCGCGGCGGCCAGGGTGAACGCCAGCACGGTGGCGCCCGAGGCGGCGAACCCGAGCAGGACGGCGGCCGCGACCAGGCGCGAGGCGAGGGCCCAGGGCCCGCCCAGGTGGCGGGCGAGGACGAGGAAGGCAGCGCACAGGGCGAGGAAGCCGACCGTCCCGCCGACCAGGTGCACCAGGCCGTGCCCGCTCAGTTCGGTCACCCGGCCCTCGGGCGCCCCGACCGGGAACCCGGCCCCGGGGTCGGCGGCGAAGAACCCGTCGAGGACGAAGCTCGCCCCGAACACCCCGACCAGCCGGGGCGCCCAGGTGCTCCCCGGCAGGGCCCGGCGCAGTCCGACGGCGCCCGCGAGCAGCAGCGCGCCGGTGAGCAGGAACGCGGTCTGCTGGATCCACCCGAGCCCGCCGAGGCTCAACTGGCTGAGCGCGTTGCGGGTGAAGTCGAAGCCCTCCCGGGTCGACCCGCCGACCGCGCCGACGGCGAGGAAGAGGGGACCGGCGACCGCGCCGGCGGTCAGCAGCGGGCGGGCGGCGGCGGAAGCGGTGGCGGTCCTCGCGGTCATCGTGTTCGTCATGCTCATAGGACCGGCGACGGTGCGGAAACTCATCGGCGGCTCGGATGTGACCCGCGTCACTCGACATGCCGTGAATGGGTCGCGTACGTCAGGTCGGGGCCCTCTGTTCGCGGGTGCCGCGTGTGGGCGTCGTGTGTGGGTGCTGCGTGCAGGGGCGCAGATCGGCCAGACCGAACGGCCCGTCGGCCGGTGCGGCCGCCCGGCTCGTGTCCGGACGCCCCTTCGGTGCCTGCCTGCCGGTTCGTTCCGGCCGGAACCGTCGCAGGTCGGCCGCGTGGAGGGCGGGGCGGGCGGCAAGGTGGCTGAAAATCTCATGCAATATAACCTGTGACATTGTTCTGATCATCAGCCGATGACAGGATCCACGCCACATCTCCTTCCTTCAGTCCGACCCCAACTCGGGCTGCCCCCACTCACGAAGGATTCGGCGTGCTCCTGCGCACCAGACTCTCCATGCTCGCTGCCGGCGTCGTCGCCTGTTGCGCCACGGCCACCGCCGTGCTGCCGACCCAGGCGGCCTTCGCGGCGCCCCCCGTCGCCACCGCCGGTTCGGCCCCGGCCCCGGCGGTCCCGACCTCGTCCGGCCCGGTCGGCCTCACCGCCCCGACCGTGACGACGGGTTCCGAGGAACTCGCCGAGCCCGCCGCCGCGCTGCCCCCGGCGCTGATCGGCGCGACCCGCCTGAACGATCCGGCCGAGGCGAGCGCCCCCGCCGCGTTCAAGTCCCTCGCCGCGCAGAGCTGCACCCCGGCCGACTTCGCGGCCCGCACCGGGGCCGACCTGGTCGCGTTCATCAAGAGCTCGACCGTGGACTGCGTCAAGTCGCTGTACAGCAGCGGCAGTGCCGACCCCAGCATCTTCCAGCAGTCCCGGATGCTGTCCGTCGCGGCCGCCCTCAAGGGCCTCGCGGCCGGTTACAGCGGCGACAGCTCGACCGGCATCACCCAGCTGGTGAAGTACCTGCAGGTGGGCTACTACATCCAGTTCTACAACCCGGACCGGACCGGCCCGTACACCGGCGAGCTCACCACCGCCGTCACCTCCGCGCTGGACACGCTGTTCGCCGGCACCCGCTGGCGCGACGTCAGCGACAGCAACGGCAGCCTCCTCAAGGAGGTGGTGTGGCTCACCGACAGCGCCAACGTCCAGGCCCGCTACATCGGTGCCTACAAGCGGATCCTCGACGAGTACAACAACACCTACAACGCGTTCCCGCAGATGATCAGCGCGGTCAACTCGGTGCTGTACTACCCGCTCTGGGGCGGCTACCGGAACCAGGACTTCGTCCGGGCGCTCGCCGCCGACCCGGGCCTCGTCAACTCGCTGGCGGACTTCGCGATCAAGCACCGCGACCTGCTCAGCGGCCCCCACTCGGTGCTCGACACCAATGCGGGCAACGACCTGGCCCGGTTCGCCGGAACCAGCCCCGCCGCCGAGGCCGTGGCCAAGCCGCTGGTCAAGAAGGTGCTGGACTCCGCGCCGCTGCTCACGCCCTTCGGGTCGCTGTACGTGTACACGGCTGTCCAGGCCGCGTACTACAACAACGGCCAGTGCTCGTACTACGGCATCTGCAACCTGCCGGCCAAGCTCACCTCGGTGGTCCTGCCGAACCAGCTGGTCTGCGACAACCGCACCATCCAGGCCCAGGCCCTGTCGGCCGCCGAACTCGAGGCCGCCTGCACCAGCCTGCGCGGCGAGGACACGTTCTTCCACAGCGTGGTCAAGGACAACGGCCCGATCCCGAACCAGTACGCCAAGACCGTCACCCTCGGGATCTTCGCCAACAAGGCCGACTACACCACCTACTCGTGGGCGATCTACGGCAACTCGACCGACAACGGCGGCCAGACCGTCATGGACCCGACCAACCCCAACAGCCGGGCCGTGAACGTGATGTACCAGAAGGCCTGGAACACCAAGGACACCGCCCGGGTCTGGAACCTCAACCACGAGTACAGCCACTACCTCGACGGCATCTACGACATGAAGGGCAACTTCTCCACCCAGACCTCCGTCCCGGACATCTGGTGGGTCGAGGGCCTCGCCGAGTACATGTCGTACACCTACCGCGCCACCACCGACACCGACGCGATGGCGCAGGCCGCCCAGCACACCTACAAGCTCAGCACCCTCTTCCAGAACACCTACGCCAACTCGGACTCGACCCGGGTCTACCCGTGGGGCTACCTGGCCGTCCGCTACATGCTGGAGAAGCACCCGGCCGACGTGCAGGCCATGCTGGCGCGGTTCCGCGTCGCCGACTACACCGGCGGCTACGCGGTCTACAACAACCTCGGCACCTCCTACGACGCCGACTTCGACGCCTGGCTCACCGCCTGCGCCGCCGGTGCCTGCTACGCGGCCGGCCCGACCGCGCTGTTCGACACCACGGTGAACGGCGCCACCGTCAACGTGAGCGAGCGGTCCGTGCAGACCGGCCCGGGCCGGATCACCGCCTGGCACTGGACCTTCGGCGACGGCACCACCTCGGACGAGCGCAACCCGAGCCACACCTACGCGGTGGCCGGCTCCTACACCGTCGCCCTCACCGCGACCGACGACACCGGCCGGACCGCCGTCACCCCGACCACGGTCACCGTGACCGCCCCGGCCACCTCCCTGCTGGCCTGCGCCGACCAGCGCAACGACGCGATGGGCCAGAACTGCGCCCGGTCCGGCCGCGCCGCGACCGCCGGCAACTCCGACTTCCTGTACGTCTACCTGCCGGCCGGCACCAGCACGCTGAAGGTCTCCACCACCGGCGGCACCGGTACCGCGTACCTGTACTACAACGCGGACACCTGGGCGTCGCCGACGGCCTACACCGCCGCCTCGACGGCCGCCGGTGCCACCCAGTCCATCACCGTCACCAACCCGACGGCCGGCTACCGCTACCTCAGCCTGTACGCCGTCACCGACTTCAGCGGCGTCACCGTCACCACCCAGTTCTGACACCGCCTCGGATCCACGCGCCCGGCCGGGACCTCCCGGCCGGGCGTTCCGCGTCCGTGCGGGCCCGATCGCCCGCCGGCCGGGGTCGTTAGCATCGATCCATGATCGACAACGAGAACGACTGGAAGGCCGACCGGATCGGCAGCGCGCTGCGCGGGGAGAACCCCACCGTCGTCCGGCGGCTGGAGGCCGGGTTCGCGGTGATCGGGGACGTGCAGTTCCTGCCCGGGTACGCGATCCTGCTGACCGACGAGCCGGGCGTGCAGCGGCTCTCCGACCTGCCCCGGCCGCGTCGGCTCGCCTACCTGGAGGACCTCGACCGCCTCGGCGAGGCCGTCGAACGGGCCTGCCGCGCGGCCGATCCCGCGTTCCGGCGGGTCAACCTGGAGATCCTCGGCAACACCGACCCGATGCTGCACGCCCATGTCTGGCCCCGCTACGAGTGGGAGCCCGCCGACCTCGTCCGGCTGCCGGTCTGGCTCTACCCGCACGACCGCTGGACCGACCCGGCGCACGCCCTCACCCCCGCCCACGACCCGATCCGCGCGGCCATCGGCGCGGAGTTGGATGCGCTCCGGTAAAGGCCAGTGGTGCAGACCACTCGTTCTCGTGAATCCGCTGCCCAGGGGCGGTACGCGGACCCGACTCGCGTCTACGCTGCGGCACATGGACATCGTCATCCTGCTCTTCGACGACTTCGAGCCGCTGGACGCGATCGGCCCGTACCAGGTGCTCGGCCATCTGCCGGGCGCCACCGTGCGGTTCGTCTCGGCGGGGGAGAAGGGGGTCGTGGCCGACAGCATCGGCGGGATGCGGCTGGACGTGCCCACCGGCCGGGCGGACGTCGGGGCCTGTGACGTCCTGCTCGTCCCGGGCGGGCACGGCACCCGGCCGCTGATGACGGACGCCGCGCTCCTCGACTGGCTGCGCCGGACGCACGCGACCACCCGGTTCACCGCCTCGGTGTGCACCGGTGCGCTGCTGCTCGGGGCCGCCGGGCTGCTGGACGGCCTGGACGCCACCACCCACTGGGCGGCCGCCGGCGAACTCGCCGTCCACGGTGCCACCTACCTCCCCGAGCGGGTGGTGCGGCGGGGGCGGATCGTCACCGCCGCCGGGATCTCCGCCGGGATCGACATGGCGCTGCACCTCGCCGCCCTGCTCACCGACGAGACCACCGCCCGGGCGATCCAGCTGCACGCCGAGTACGACCCGCTGCCGCCGTTCGACAGCGGCTCCTGGGCGAAGGCCTCGCCCGCCGTCCGGGAGCGGATCCGGCAGCTCGGGTAGCCGGCCGCGGGTGCGCTACTCGCCGAGGAAGGCCTCCAGGGCGGCCGCCAGGGCGACCGGGGTCTCGTGCATGGGGTAGTGGCCGCTGCCGGGGAGCTCCGCCACCTCCGCGTTGGGGTAGTGGGCGAGGAAGGTGCCGCGCATCGCCTCGGCGGTCAGCAGCAGGTCGTGCTCGCCGACGAACACCCGGACCGGCACCGGGTTCCCGGCCACCCGGTCCACCAGGTCGGCGGTGGCCCAGTCACGGACGTAGCCGCCGAAGGCCTCCCGGGTGGACAGCTCCAGCGAGCGGTCCACCATCAGGTCGAGCCAGACCCGGCCGGCCCGCCGCCCGGTCACCAGGTCCAGGATCGCGTACCGCTTGGCGCGGTCCTCGGCGGCGCCGTAGAACAGCGTCTCGCCGTCCGCGTCCATCGGGTACGGACCGGCCGGAACGGGCGCCAGCCCGGCCAACTTCCGCACCCGCCCGGGCGCCTGGGCGAGCACCTGCTGGACGGCCTTGCCGCCCATCGAGTGCCCGACCAGCGAGAACTCCGGCCAGTCGAGCTGGTCGGCCAGCGCGAGCGCGTCGTCCGCGATCTCGGCCAGGGTGTACGCGCCGGCCACGTCCTTGCGGTCGCCGTAGCCCCGGTAGTCGAGGAAGGCGTAGCTGAAGGCGGAGCCGTCCAGGTAGTCCGGGAACGGGCCCCAGCCGGCGCTGGTGCCGAACCAGTCGTGCAGGACCAGGACCTTGTGGGCGCCGGTGCCGACCAGGCGGTGAGGGATCGTCATGCCGGTAGTGCTGCCCACCGGCCGGGCGGTCGAACCGCCGTTCAGAGGGCCCGGCGGTAGGTCATGACCTTCTCGCCGTCGACGCGCCGCTCGCCGACCTCGGTGAATCCGGTGCGGGCGAGCAGGGCGCGGGAGGCCTCGTTGTCCAGCGAGCTCACGGCGGTGAGCTCGCTCAACCCGTAGGAGGCGGAGGCCAGTCGGCAGACCTCCTCGACGGCTGCCCGGCCCAGGCCCTGCTGGGCGTCGGCCTCGGCGATCCGGTAGCCGATCTCGGCGCTGCCGCCGGCGACGCTCACCAGGTTCACCCGGCCGACGATCCGGCCCCAGCCGTTGACGAGGACGTGGAAGTGGCTGCGGCCGTAGGTCTGTTCGTCGAGCAGGGCCCGGTGCCGCTCGGCGAAGCCGTCGGGGGTGAAGTACTCGTCCCCGCGGTCGGGCACCGAGTAGCGGAAGAAGTCCCGGTTCTCCTGCTCGAACGCGAGCACGGCGCCCGCGTGTTCGGCCGTCAGGCGTTCCAGCGTGGGCTCGGGGGCGAGCCGCGGGGCCTCCAGGTGGTAGAGGCGCTGCCGCTCGGTCGTCGTGTGGCCGATCTCGTGGCCGATGTTCCAGAGCACGTCGCCCGACCGGACCAGGGCTCCCGTGGCCCGGCCGTACCCCTTGATGACGCCGCCGCGGCCGTCCGGGTCCGGGAAGGTGTGCGGTCGGCCGGCGCCGAGTTCGACCGAGTGGGCCGAGATCCGGCCGAGGATCTGCGAGCCGCTGCCGAGCAGGCTGTCGCCGGTGACCTCGACGCCGTCCATGAGCCGGACCTCGTCACCGATCTCGATGCTCTCGTGGGCCCCGGCGATGATCCGGGTGCCGCCGTCGCCGATCTGCGAGCGGGCGCCGATGGTGATGCTGCCCCCGTCGGCGGCGCTGATCCGGGTGCCGCCGTACAGCAGGTTGCCAGGGCCGAGTACGCAGCGGCTCTGCTCGTCGCACTCGACGACGACACCGGGGTGGAGCACATTGTCGGGTCCGAGCTTCACCTGCCGGGAGACGATCGCCGAGAACGGGTCGAGCACCGTGACCCCGTACTCGGCGAGGTCGAGCAGTTCGGCGGGAGTGAGCAGCCCGCGGTCGCGGCGCAGCCGGTCGAGGCGAGCGTGCACGGATTCGTCCGGAGTGGTCATCCGAGCATGGTTACGATCTTCGGTCGGCTTGTCCAGCACGGCCACCGGAGCCCGCGGCCGCCGACCCCGAACCCTTCCGAAGGAGCCCCGATGATCGGCCGGTTGCAGTGCCTCGTGCTCGACTGTCCGGACCCGGCCGTGCTGGCCCGGTTCTACGCCGGGCTGCTCGGCGGCGAGGTGGACCGCCCGGATCCGCGCTGGTCGCTGGGCGCGGACTGGTCCACCCTGCACACCCCCGACGGCCGGGTGCTCTGCTTCCAGCGGGTCGCCGGGTACCGCCCGCCCCGCTGGCCGGACCCGGAGCACCCGCAGCAGGCCCATCTGGACGTCGACGTGCCCGATCTCGCCACCGCCGACCCCGCCGTCCGGGCCCTCGGGGCGACCCTGCTCCAGGACGCCGGCGGGTGGCGGGTCTACGCCGATCCGGCCGGCCACCCGGTGTGCCTGCTCCCGGACCGCCGCTGATCGTGCTGTTGCGGCGGGCCGGGAAGGGGGCGGGCCGGCCCCGTGCCCGGCCCGCCCCGGTCTCAGGAGATCCGGCGGACCCGGCGGACGGCGACGGTGACCAGCAGGACGGTCAGGGCGAGGAAGATCCCGGTCTCGATCGACTGGAAGGTCCAGAAGCGGTCGGCCGGCTGGTACTCCTGCCAGTTGGTGAGCGGGGCGGGGCCGTAGTCCTGGGCGATCCGGGCCAGGCACCCGGCGCTGTCGCCGGTCTCGGGGGCGCAGCCGATCCGGCCGTCGGGGAGGACGAGGGCGCCGGTGCCGTTGCGGACGCCCTCCTGGTAGATCCAGGAGCCGGCGAAGCGGTTGGCCATCAGCGGGCTGTCGATCGCGTAGGTGAGCGTCCTGGCCGGCAGGAAGTGCGGGCGGGCGAACAGCTCGACCAGGGCGCGGACGGCGATGAACGCCGCGAGCGAGATGCCCATCGCGGGCAGCACCCGGCGGGCGAGGGTGCCGGCCAGGATGCCGAGCGCGACCGCGAACAGCGTGTACCCGATCGGCGCGATGCCCTGGACGTCGAAGACCAGGTAGCGGAAGCGGCCGAGGCCGTTGTCGGCGAGCGGCCGCAGCCACCAGGCGGCGCCGAGCGCGTAGCCGACGGACAGGACCAGGGTGACCGCGCCGACCAGGCCGAACTTGGTGAGGATCCAGCGCCGGCGGCTGATGCCCTGGGTCCAGACCAGCCGGTGGGTGCCGTTCTCGACCTCCCGGGCGACCAGCGGGGCGCCGAGGAAGACGCCGGCGAGGACCGGCAGCAGGACCAGGAGCACGGCCAGGTAGGCGGTCGAGTCGTACTTGTTCCGGAAGCGCTCGCTCAGCGCCTCGCAGCCGCCGTTGTCGACGAGTTCGGCGTGGCCCAGTGCGCGCAGGCAGGCGCCGAGGCCGGAGTCCTGGAAGGAGGAGCGCATGGCCAGGCCGGTGGGGACCAGGACGGCGGCGAGCGCGAGGAGCGCCGCGGCCGTCCACAGGGCCTGCTTGCGGTGCTGGCGCCAGGTCAGCCAGATCATGCGGCCACCTCCGAGGCGGTAGGACCGGCGGACGGGCCGGCGGTCGGGCCGGCGGTGGGGCCCGCCGAGGCACCGAGATGGGCGAGGACGAGGTCCTCCAGGGTGACCTCGTGCACGGTCCAGCGGCTCTCGTCGACCGGGCCGTCGGTGCGGACGAGCAGGGTGGACTGCCGTTCGGTGTGACTGGCCCGGACCACCTCGGCCACCCCGGGCACGGCGGCGCCGTCGGGGATCCGGGGGCCGACCAGCCGGCAGTGCGAGGCGAGCAGATCGTCCACCGGGGCGGAGAGCCGGACCTGCGAGGTGTGCAGCAGCACCAGGTGGTCGCAGACCCGTTCCAGGTCGTTCAGCAGATGGGAGGAGAGCAGGACGGTCGTGCCGTACTCGCCCACGGCACCCATCAGGGCCTGCATGAACTCGTGCCGGGCGAGCGGGTCCAGCGCCGCCACCGGCTCGTCGAGCAGGAGCAGCCGGGGCCGTTTGGCCAGCGCCAGCGCCAGTGCGACCTGGGCGCGCTGGCCGCCGGAGAGCCGGCCGACGCGCTTGTCCAGCGGGAGGCCGAGCCGGGTGAGCCGGTCGCGGGCGATCGAGTCGTCCCAGCCGCGGGGGTTGAGCCGCCGGCCCATGGTGATCAGCTCGGTGGCGGTGAAGTCGGGGTAGAGCGGGGTGTCCTGGGCGACGAAGCCGAGGTCGGCCCGGGCGTCGGGGTCCTCGCGCGGGTCCCGTCCGAAGACCCGGACCTGTCCGGTGTCGGGCCGGAGCAGGCCGACGGCGAGGTGGAGCAGGGTGGACTTGCCGGCGCCGTTGGGCCCGACCAGGGCGGCGATCCGCCCGGCCGGGAGCTCCAGCGAGCAGTCCTGGAGTGCCCAGGTCTGCCCGTAGCGCTTGCCCAACGCCTCGGTGTGCAGAGCGACTTCCGTCATGTTGTCTCCCCCAGGATGACGTTCAGGCCGGTGCGGCGCCGTCGGTGGGCGGCCGGTCCGGGGTGGCTCGCAGGGTGGTGTCGACGAGTGCGGTGATGTCCTCGCGGGTGAGTCCGGCGGCCTGCGCGCGGTGCAGCCAGGCCACCAACTCCGCCCGCAGTTCGGCCTGGTGGGCCAGGGCGGGTCCGGCCAGGGTGCGGACGAGGAACGTCCCCACGCCGGGCCGGCCCTCGGCGAGCCCTTCCAGCTCCAGCTCCCGGTAGGCCTTGAGCACGGTGTTGGGGTTGATCGCCAGCGCCTGGGCCACGTCGCGCACCTTGGGGAGCCGGTCCCCCGGTTGCGCGAGTCCGACCCGCAGCGCCTGCTTCACCTGCAGGACCAGCTGCATGTACGTGGCCACCCGTGAGCGGCCGTCGAGCACGAACTCGATCACCAGTTGTTCTCCTGTCTTACGACAGTAAGACAGGATAGGCGTACGTCAGTCAAGTGGCGAGACGGGGGTGTGAATTGACGGACGGTGGGGTGACGGTCGGCGGTCAGTCGATCGTCAGCGTGTCCCCGACGGTGAGGCGTCCCGGGGTGGCGACCTCGGCGAGGGCGTCGAGCCGGGTGTCGTGGGACCGGGCGATGGCCTTGAGGATCTCGGGGGCGTGCGGCAGGCCGGGCTGCGCGACGGTGACCATCGCGCAGCGTTCGCTGGCGCGGACGAAGGCGAGCCGGGCGCCCGAGCGGGCGCCGGTCCGGGCCTCCCGGCCGAACCAGGTGTCCTCGCTGAACGGCGGGGTGCCGGGCGGGGTGCGCAGCAGGATGTTCGGGCGGAAGCGGCGGATGTCGACCGCGGCGGTCGGCGCGGCCCGGGCGACCCAGTCCAGGGTGGCGGTGGTGAGCACGCTCACCGGGAGCTGGTCGAAGTGGGAGACGGCGTCCTCGCGGGCGAGTTCGACGTCCTCGCGCTGGAGGTAGGCGCGCAGGAAGGCGGTCGGGTCGGCGACCGGCTGCCCGAGCGGGTCGAACAGCTCGGGGCCGTCGAGCCGGTGGCCGAGCCGGGAGGAGAGGCGCAGCAGGCCGTCCATCCGCCGGAAGCGGCGGGTGTTCTTGCCGGAGCCGAACTTGCCCTGGCCGTCGCGCACGGCGTAGAGGCGGTCGCCCGCGAGCCCGCGGTCGTCCACCTCGACGGAGTCGAGCCGCTCGCCGCCGGTGGATTTCACGGGGTAGCGCCAGAGCTGCTCGACGACTCCGATGATCTCTGCCATGGCCGGACAGCGTACCGCCGCCCGCCAATGATGGTCTAGACCAAGTGCCCGAGTGCGGCGAGGGGTTCACCCCAATCGGGCCACCGCCCGGACCGGAGCCCCGTCCGCCGCGACCAGCCGGAGCGGGAAGAGCGACACCTCGACCGCCCGCCCCGCCTCCTGCGCCGCCAGCAGCGGCCGCAGATCGGTCAGGTTCTCGGCGATCACCCCGCCGCCCGGCGCCCCGAGCAGCACCCGGTGGGCCGCCAGCGTGGGCTCCTCGGCGGCCGGTTGGTCGTGCTCGTCGGTGAGGTCGGCGAGCAGCGCCGCCACCGCCGGGTCGCCCGGGCCGGGGTCGGGGGTGGGGTCGACGCTCAGCGCGTCCACCCCGACCGTGCGGACCCCGGCCGCCACGATCGCCTCGGCGGCCCGGGCGGTCAGGGACGGGTGGGCCAGATAGGCGTCGGTGCCCCAGTGCCGCGCCCACCCGGTGGCGAGCAGCAGGACGGTGCCCTCGCCGGCCAGCTCCAGGGCGGGCGCGAGCTGCTCGGCGGTGACCTCGGCGCGCGGCTCCAGACCGCGCAGGTCGGCCACCACGGCCGGGCCGGTGAACCGCTCCAGCGGCAGGCCGTCCAGCGTCGGCCAGGTGACGTCGACGTGGTACGGCGCGTCGACATGGGTGCCGGACTGCGAGCCGAGGTGCACGGCGAGCACGTTCACCCCGGCGGTGGCGGTGGTGAGGGCGGGCTCCAGGAGGACGGCCGGATCGCCGGGGTAGACCGGCATCGCGGTGGTCACCTGGTGGGTCAGGTCGACGAGGGTCGGGGCCATGCGGCCATCCTCCCAGGGCGGGCCGGGGCGGGGTGGGGATAGAAAGGAAGCACTATGGAAAAGCCTGAGCAGCCCGTGCGCCGCCCCTGGATCGTCGGGGTCTCCGGCGCGTCCGGCACCCCGTACGCCGCGTCCGTGATCCGAGCCCTCCTCGCCGCCGGCGAGTCCGTCGACCTGGTGGTCAGCCGCGCGGCCCGGCTGACGATCCTCGACGAGACCGGTATCGCCTTCCGGGACGCGCACTGGCGCGCGGACCTGGCGTTGTGGCTGGGGACGGCGGCGGACGCCCTGGAGGACGTCCGGTACTGGCCGGCCGGGGACTTCGCGGCCGGTCCGTCCAGCGGCTCCTACCCGGCGAAGGGGATGCTGGTGGTGCCCGCGACCACCGGCGCGGTGGCCGGGATCGCGTTGGGCCTCAGCAAGGACCTGCTCCAGCGTGTGGCCAGCGTCACCCTCAAGGAGCGGCGTCCGCTGGTCGTCTGCGTCCGGGAGGCACCACTCAACGGGGTGACGTTGAAGCACTTGGTGGAGCTGGACGCGCAGGGCGCGGTGGTACTGCCCGCCTCGCCCGGGTTCTACGCCGGCGGCTCCACCGTCCGGGAGCTGGTCGACTTCGTCGCCGGACGGGTCCTGGACGCCGTCGGCGTGCCCCACACGCTGTACCGGCGCTGGGAGGGTGAGTTGGGCGGGGCGGCGCGCGCGGCGGAGCGTCCGGCCTGAGGGGGAGTGAGGAGCCGCAGGACGGGAGAGTATGTTCTCTGCGATATCCGGGTTGGTGCGAGCACGGCGCCTTTGAATCCGGATAATGATCTGTGGGTCTGGTGAGGTTCGGAAGGACGCGGACGGTATATGGACACGGTGGACAGACAGCTCATCCAGGCGCTCCGGGAGAACGGCCGCGCGTCCTACGCCGAGCTGGGCCGGCTGGTCGGCCTCTCCGGCCCGAGCGTCACGGACCGGATCAACCGCCTGGAGCAGGCCGGTGTGATCACCGGCTACCGCGCGACGGTCAACCCGGCCTCGCTCGGCTTCGGCGTGACGGCCCTGATCGGCCTCCAGCTGACCGACGCGGCGGACCACGAGGACGTCGCGTTCCGGCTGAAGGACCTGGGCGAGGTCGAGGACTGCTGGTTCATCGCCGGTGACGACTCGTACATGCTCAAGGTCCGGGTGCCGGACGTCGAGGGCCTGGAGTCGGTGGTGAAGCGGATTTCGGGCACGAAGGGTGTGGCCCGGACCCGGACCACCGTCGTACTCTCCACCAAGTGGGAGAGCCGGGTCAGCGAGCTGCCGTTCGCCGACGGCGAGTGACCGCCGCGGGGAGCGGCGTTCGCGGCGAGTAGCTGCCGCGGCGAGTAGTCGCCGCGGCGGGTGACCGCCGCGGGGCGGACCGGACGAACGAGAGCGCACGGGGGAGTGGTGGACATGGCACTGGTCGGTCTGGAGGAGCTGCGCGCGGCCCGTCGGCGGATCGAGGGGGTCGCGGTGCGCACCCCGCTGGTCCCCGCGCCCTGGGCGGCGGACGGCGAGCGCCGGCTCTGGCTGAAGCCGGAGAACCTCCAGCCGACCGGGGCGTTCAAGACCCGGGGCGCGTACAACCGGCTCGCGGCGCTGAGCGAGGACGAGCGCGCCCGCGGCGTGGTCGCCCAGTCCAGCGGCAACCACGCGCAGGCGGTGGCGTACGCCGCGCAGCTGCTCGGGATCAAGGCCGTGATCGTGATGCCGGACACCTCGCCGGCGGTCAAGATCGAGGCCACCCGGTCGTTCGGCGCCGAGGTGCTGGTGGTGTCGCCGGAGCAGCGGGACGTGGTGCCCGGCGAACTGGCCGAGCAGCACGGCTATGTCTGGGTGCCCCCGTACGACGATCCGTTCATCATCGCGGGGCAGGGCACGGTCGGCCTGGAGATCGCCGACGACGCTCCGGCGGAGCTGGACACCGTGCTCGTCCCGGTCAGCGGCGGCGGACTGATCGGCGGCACGGCCGCCGCGCTCAAGCTGACCCGCCCCGGGATCCGGGTGATCGGCGTCGAGCCCGAGCTGGCCGCCGACGCCCGGGCCAGCCTGCGGGCCGGCGAGCGGATCAGCTGGCCGGTCGCCGACACCTACCGGACCATCGCCGACGGTCTGCGCACCCCTTCGGTGGGCGTGCTGCCGTACGAGCACATCACCGCCTACGTGGACGACATCGTCACCGTCACCGAGGACGAGATCCGCTCCACCGTCGCACTGCTGGCCCGGCGCGGGCGGATCGTCGCCGAGCCGTCCGGCGCGGTCGCCCCGGCCGCGTACTTCCACCGGGCCGCCGAGACCGGCGGGCAGGCCGTAGCGGCCGTCGTGAGCGGCGGCAACATCGAGCCCGCGCTGCTCGCGGAACTCCTGGCCGGCTGACCCGCGCGGGGCGGCTGCCCGCGAGTCGCCGCGGGTGGGGGCGTACGCTCGTTCCGGCAACGATTCGAAGTCGGAGGAGGCGGGGCACCGCATGGACGCAGGGCTCAAGCGCGAGCTGGAGGCGAAGGTCTACGCGGGGGAGCGGCTGACCCGGGAGGACGGGATCGCGCTCTACGAGAGCGACGACCTGGCCTGGCTGGGCGGGCTCGCCCACCACGTGCGCACGGTGAAGAACGGCGATGTCGTCCACTTCAATGTCAACCGCCACCTCAACATGACCAACGTGTGCAGCGCCTCCTGCTCGTACTGCTCGTTCCAGCGCAAGCCGGGCGAGAAGGACGCGTACACGATGCGCATCGAGGAGGCCGTCCGCCTCGCCAAGGCGATGGAGGTGGACTCCCTCACCGAGCTGCACATCGTCAACGGCCTCCACCCCACCCTGCCGTGGCGCTACTACCCGCGCTCGCTGCGGGAGCTCAAGGCCGCGCTGCCGAACGTCTCGCTCAAGGCCTTCACCGCCACCGAGATCCACTGGTTCGAGCGGATCAGCGGCCTGCCCGCCGACGAGATCCTGGACGAGCTGATCGACGCCGGTCTGGAGTCGTTGACCGGCGGCGGCGCGGAGATCTTCGACTGGGAGGTCCGCCAGCACATCGTCGACCACGACACCCACTGGGAGGACTGGTCGCGGATCCACCGGCTCGCCCACAGCAAGGGCCTCAAGACCCCGGCCACCATGCTGTACGGCCACATCGAGGAGCCCCGCCACCGGGTGGACCACGTGCTGCGGCTGCGCGAGCTCCAGGACGAGACCGGCGGCTTCCAGGTCTTCATCCCGCTGCGCTTCCAGCACGACTTCCACGACTCCAAGGACGGCGTCGTGCGCAACAAGCTGATGGCGCGCGCCGAGATGGCCACCGGAGCCGAGGCGCTGAAGACCTTCGCGGTCTCCCGGCTGCTCTTCGACAACGTGCCGCACGTCAAGGTCTTCTGGGTGATGCACGGCGTCACCACCGCCCAGCTGGCGCTCAGCCACGGCGCGGACGACATGGACGGCTCGGTGGTCGAGTACAAGATCACCCATGACGCGGACAACTTCGGCACCCCGAACAAGCTGGGCCGCGAGGACCTGCTCGGCCTGATCCGGGACGCCGGCTTCCGCCCGGTCGAGCGCAACACCCGCTACGAGGTCATCCGCGAGTACGACGGCCCCGACCTGGCCCGCCGGGAGACCCCGCAGGCGATGCGCCTCTGACGCACGCTCCGCCGCCCGGGCCCCCGCGGCCCGGGCGGCGCGCCTTCTTCACCGGGCCCGCACAGCCCCCGGGTTTCCCAACGCGGCCTCCGTTTGGCAGGATCGGCCACATGTCCGGTCACCGTCGCACCTCCCCGTACCCGTCGTACGAGCCGGTGCACGAGGTGCCGCAGCCCTCGTACGGCGAGCACCAGCAGGAATACGGAACCGTGTACGAGGGCCAGGACCCCGGGTACGGCTACCGGAGTCTCGCCGACCACGATGTCTACGACCGGCCCTTCCAGGCGCACGCCGCCGAGCCGGCCTTCCCGGCGGACCAGCAGCCGGTGTACGACGGATATGCCCATCAGGGCGTCCAGCAGGGCTCCCACCAGGACGGCTACGGCTACGGCTACGCGGACGAGTACCGGCCCGAGCCGCAGGACCCGGCGCCGCCGGTGGTGCCGCTGCCGCAGCAGCGGAGCGCCGCCGCCGCGCCCGGCCCGCGCGCGGCCGCCCGGGGCCACCGCCGCAAGCCCAGGAAGAAGCGCACCGGCCGCGCCGTCACCGCCGGCACCGCCCTGCTGCTGGCGGCCGCCGCCGGCTGGTACACCGTCGGCGAGGATGCCGCCAAGCCCGGTGTGACCAGTGCCGACGGCCCCGGCGCCGAGGGCGTCGCCGCGCAGCCCGCGGCCGACCAGCCCTCGCCGACCGCCGCCCCGGCCGCCCGGGCCGCCGACGCCCGGCAGACCGAGACCCCCGCCGCCGACCGCAGCGAGCGCACCGACGGCTCGGTGGCCGCCATCCCGGGCCTCGGCGCCTCCTTCGCCGGCCGGATACCCGCCGACACCACCCAGGTGGTGCTGGCCTCCGGCGAGGGCAAGGACACCAACCGGAGCGCCGTCACGCTGTGGACCCGCACCGGTGAGGGCCGCTGGGTGGCCGGCGAGACCTGGCAGGGCCACAACGCCTTCAAGGGCTGGACCACCGACCACAACGAGGGCGACCTGCGCAGCCCGATCGGCGTCTTCTCGCTCACCGACGCCGGCGGCCGCAAGGCCGACCCGGGCAGCAAGCTCCCGTACGACCGGGACTCGAACTTCGTGGTCTCCGGCCGGGGCTTCGCCGGCGAGCAGCTGGCCGGCTCCTTCGACTACGTGGTCGCGATCGACTACAACCGGGTGCCCGGCAACTCCCCGCTGGACCCGCGCCGCCCCAACGGCTCGACCAAGGGCGGCGGGATCTGGATCCACGTCGACCACGGGGGTCCGACGCACGGCTGCGTCTCGGTGCCGGAGGACAAAATGGCGGAGTTGATCCGTACCCTCGACCCGGCCGCCCGTCCGGTGATCGTGATGGGGGACGCCGGCTCGCTGGCGGCCTGAGCGGCCCGGACCGGGCGGTCGTTCGTCCACGACTGTCTTTGCGCGTCCGATCGGGACCCGCCTGCCGCAACGGTCCTTGTCGGCCTCCTACAGCATCCCGGCGCGGATCCTGTAGCCGGTCGCGCCCGACTGACCAGCGGGTAACCGGGTTGAGTGGGCAGTATGACCGGTTCGCGCATCGTGGCACTCGGCCACTACCAGCCCCCCAAGGTCCTCACCAACGACGACCTGTCGAAGCTGGTCGACACCGACGACGAGTGGATCCGCAGCCGCGTCGGCATCCGGACGCGGCACATCGCGGAGGACGAGACCGTCGTCGACCTCGCCACCGAGGCGGCCCAGAAGGCCCTGGCGAACAGCGGCCGCTCGGCCGCCGAGGTCGACCTGGTCGTGGTGGCCACCTGCACCGCGGTGGAGCGCAGCCCCAACACGGCCGCCGCCGTCGCCGCCCGGCTCGGGATCCGCTCCCCGGCCGCCTACGACATCAACACGGTCTGCTCGGGCTTCTCCTACGCGCTGGCCACCGCGGACCACGCGATCCGGGCCGGGGCGGCCACCAAGGCCCTGGTGATCGGCGCGGAGCGGATGTCGGACACCCTCGACTGGACCGACCGGTCCACCTGCGTGATCTTCGGTGACGGCGCCGGCGCGGCGCTGGTCGAGGCCCAGGAGGAGGGCGCCGAGCCCGGCATCGGCCCGGTGGTCTGGGGCTCGGAGCCCGAGCGGGGCGACGCCGTGGTGATCACCGGCTGGGACCCGGTGATCAGCCAGCAGGGCCAGTCGGTGTTCCGCTGGGCGACCACGCAGATCGCCCCGCTGGCCCGGCAGGCCTGCGAGCGGGCCGGGATCGACCCGTCCGAGCTCAAGGGCTTCGTGCCGCACCAGGCCAATCTGCGCATCATCGACGCGATCGCGTCCCGGCTGGGGGTCACCGACGCGGTGGTCGCCCGGGACGTGGTGGACTCCGGCAACACCTCGGCGGCCTCGGTGCCGCTGGCCTTCTCCAAGCTGGTCGAGCGCGGGGAGCTGTCGCCCGGCGACCCGGTGCTCCTGTTCGGCTTCGGCGGCGGCCTCGCCTACGCCGGCCAGGTCGTCCGCTGCCCGTGACGCCCTCGCCCGACCCTGCCCGGGCCCCTCGGGGCGCCCGTGGGCCGCTGTAGGCCCCGCAGGGGCCCCAGGGCGGCACGACATGCCTGTGGGCGGTCACCCTCGCGAGGGTGACCGCCCACAGGCATGTCGTGGCGCGCAGCGGACCGCCGGCGGACCTCCCCCGAGGACACGGCCGCCGTCCGTCGTACCCCGGACAGGAGGCCGGGGCGCGCGCGAAGCGGAAGGGTGGGTCGTAGCGGATCGGTCTACTTGGGCGCCTTCTTGCCGGTGACGCCCAGGTACACCAGGGGAGCGAGGTTGGGCTTGAGGTCCTTGACCTTGACGCCCCAGGAAGTGAAGGCCTTCTGGTGCTCGGCCGCGGAGGCGAGCAGCGAGACCAGTGACCCGGCCACGGCGGCCGGATCCAGTGATTTGTCTGCCTGGCCCTTCGCCTGGAGTTCCTTGACGGCTTCCGCGAGTGGCTTGGCGACCGCGTTGAGGACGGTCATGCGGATCTTGAAGAACCGCTTGTCCCCTTCCGCGGCACCGAGCGTGACCACTCGGAGAATGGCGTCGTTCTTGCGCCAGAAGGCGAGGAATCCGTCGACCAGTTCTTCCGAAGTGGTCGTGCCGGACTTCCCTGCCCAGGACTTTCCGGCCACCAGCTCTTTGAGCGTGTCGGCGTCCTTGGCCATTTCCTCGGCGATTTCGAGGACAGCGCCCTCGACATCCGGGAAGTACTGGTAGAAGGTCGCGGGGGAGGTACCCGCCATACGGGCGACGTCGATGACCTTGACGTCCCGATAGGGCGACGTGCTGAGCATCTCGCGGAGGCAGTCGAGCAGCTTCTGCCGCGTCTCCTGTCCGCGTCGCCCGGCGACGCGACCGTCGACGGTGCGAACTTGTCCTGTCATGCCGTCAGCTTACCGTGGCCCGATCTTGGCGCGATTCGGTGATGTGACAATTACTCCGCCCGGGGGTTGGTATAGGGGCTCCAGGGCCTTCGGACGGATATTCACGGGCCTCCGGAGGGCGTCATGACGCCCCCCCGTGCACCGATGACGCCACAGGGTGACGACCCCTTCGCTGAGGGGTTATCGAGTAACGGAGCGTGACGAAGTAACCGGGGGTGTGAGTCGCCCCTCACGGTGGCTCCGGGCGTGTCGGGCGCAAGCCCGGGCCGGAGCAGACGTCAGGATCCGGCCGTTCCGGAGTCGCTGACCGGGCCGTGGCCCCACCCGCGGGCCGGACAGGGCTCTGGGCGGGGGAGGTTGGTGATGGGCCGGGCGGCATTGGAGAATCGGGTCCGGCACCACGCGGTGGGTGCTCGGCACCACGCGGGCGGTGCTCAATACGGGGAGGTGGCAGCGGGTGGACCAGCTGACGGCGCACGATCCGAGGCGGATCGGGCCCTTCGAGGTGCTGGGGCGGCTCGGGGCGGGGGGAATGGGCCTGGTCTATCTGGCGCGGTCCGCGTCCGGCCGGCGGGTGGCCATCAAGACCGTCCGGGGGGAGCTGGCCGAGGACGAGCTGTTCCGGGTCCGGTTCGCGCGGGAGATCGCGGCCGCCAAGACGGTCGGCGGTTTCTACACCGCGGCCGTGGTCGACGCCGACGCGGACGCCCGGGTGCCCTGGCTGGCCACCGCGTACGTGCCGGCGCCGTCCCTGGAGGACCTGGTCACCGACTGCGGGCCGCTGCCGGTCGGGGCGGTGCGCTGGCTGGTCGCCGGCATCGCCGAGGCGCTGCAGTCCATCCACGCCGCCGGGCTGGTGCACCGCGACCTCAAGCCGTCCAACGTCCTGGTGGTCGAGGACGGCCCCCGGGTGATCGACTTCGGTATCGCCGCCGGGGTCTCCAGCACCCGGCTCACCATGACCAATGTCGCGGTCGGCACCCCGGCGTACATGTCGCCGGAGCAGGCCAGGGACAGCCGCGGCGTCACCGGCGCCAGCGACGTCTTCTCGCTCGGCTCGCTGCTGGTCTTCTGTGCCACCGGCCATCCGCCCTACCGGGGCGCCAACCCGGTGGAGACGGTGTTCCAGCTGCTGCGCGAGCAGCCCGACCTCTCCGGCCTGCCGGCCGAGCTGGTCGACCTGGTGCGGGCCTGCATGCGGCCGGCCCCCGAGCACCGGCCGACCCCGGAGCAGATCCAGGTCGAGCTGGCCCCGCACCTGTTCTCCCGGGACGACGCCTCCGGCGAGGCCGGGGACTGGCTGCCGCCCAACGCGCTCGGCAGCCCCCGGTGGTGCGGCCGCCGGTCGTCCCGCCGCAGCAGGTGCCGCCGCAGCCGGTCCCGCCGCACCACCAGCACCAGGTCGGCCACGGGTCGGCGGCGCACTCCGTCCTGCCGGCGGTGGACGACCCGCGCACCCGGCAGGTGGCCGGGCACGCGCCGCCGTCCGCCGGTCCGGTGCACAGCGCGCCGCCCGGTCCGGACACCGAGGCCGCCACCGAGAAGATCTCCGCCCCCAGCCGCCACCGCCGGCCGGCCGGCGAGGACGAGGCGGAGGTCCGGCTGCCCGGGGCCTCGGTCCGGATAGGACCCGGCCCGCGCGCCGAACAGACCGGCCCGGGTGCGCCGCCCGCCGAGACGGACTGGGTCCGCCGGATCACCCCGCCCCCGGCCCGCGCCGCCCGCTGGCGCCCCTGGCGGTTCCGGATGTCCAACGACGTCTGGGGCACCCCCGTGGTCGCCGACGGCACCCTGTTCGTCTCCAGCTTCGAGGTGCACGCCCTGGACATCGCGTCCGGGCAGCGCCGCTACAAGACCCGGGACGTCGCCTGGGCCCTGGCCGTGGACGCCGGGCGGGTGCACGCGGCCGACGGCCCCCACCTCTACACGGTCGACGTCGCGGACGGCACCGAGCGCTGGCGGCACTCGCTGGACGGCTGGGTGTACGCGCTGGACGCGGCCGACGGCGTGCTCTGCTGCGGTGTCCGGGGCGGCGGCGTCCAGCTGCGCTCGGCGGTCACCGGTGCCGAGCTGTGGCGGGCCGACGACGCCCAGCAGGACTACGAGAACCCGCAGTCGGGGCCCGCCCTGGTGGCCGGTTCGGCCTACTACTACGGCGGCGGCCGGCTGCGCTGCGTGGATCCGCGCGGCTCCGGCCTGCGCTGGTCGGTCCCGGTCGGCGAGGACGTGCCGTCCCGCCCGGTCGAGCGGGCCGGCGTGCTCTACGTGACGGCCGGAACCAGGGTGTACGCGCTGGACGCGGCGAGCGGTGCCGAGCGCTGGCGGTTCGAGGCCCCGGTGGTGCTGTTCACCCCGCCGGCGCTGGACGCCGACGCGGTCTACGTGGCCGACTACCTGGGCACCGTGTACGCGCTGGACGCCGCCACCGGCCGGGACCGCTGGCGCGCGGCCACCGGCACCCGGCAGGGCGCCGAGCCGGTGGTGGTGGGCGACGGCATGGTGCTGGTCGGCAGCGGCGAGGTGCTGTACGCCCTCGAGGCGGCCGGCGGCCGGGAGCGCTGGCGCTACACGGCGCGGGGCGAGATCGTCGGCTCCCCGGCGGTCGCCGACGGGCTGGTCCACCTCGGCAGCCGGGACCACTCGCTGCACACCCTGGACCTGGCCAGCGGTCAGCTGCGCTGGGAACTCGGCACCAAGGGCGAGCTGACCGGCTCGCCGGTCGCGGTCGGCGGCAAGGTGTTCGTCGGCAGCAAGGACCGCTGCGTGTACGCGCTGGACGCCTTCTACGGCACGGCGGTGCCCTCGCACTGACCCGGACGCGGCGGGGGCCAGGGCCTCCGCCGCGCCCGCGGTCGGGTGCGGACTACTTGCGGGCCTCCGGGTGGCGGCTGCACCAGCCCTCCCAGGCCGAGGCGACCATGTCCTCGACCTCGTGCCGGGCGGTCCAGTCCAGCTCGCGGTGGATCAGGTCGGCCGAGGCCACCACCCGGGCCGGGTCGCCGGCGCGGCGGGGGGTGATCTCCGGCGTGGTGTCGTAGCCGGTGACCTTGCCGATCACGTCCAGCATCTCCCGCACGCTGACGCCCTCGCCGCGGCCGATGTTGAGCACCAGGGAGGTCTCCCCGGCCGGGTCGGCGGCCAGTCGCTTCGCCGCGGCCACGTGCGCCGAGGCGATGTCGGAGACGTGGATGAAGTCGCGGACGCAGGTGCCGTCCGGCGTCGGGTAGTCGTCGCCGAACACCAGCGGGGCCCGGCCGGCGGTGAGCCGCTCGAAGACCATCGGGATCAGGTTGAAGACGCCGGCGTCGGAGAGCTCCGGGGAGGCGGCGCCGGCCACGTTGAAGTAGCGCAGCGCGACGGTGGACATGCCGTGGGCCTTGCCGGCCGCGGCGACCAGCCACTCGCCGGCCAGCTTGGTCTCGCCGTAGGGGCTCATCGGCGCGCACGGGGTCGACTCGGTGACCAGGTCGACGTCCGGCATGCCGTAGACGGCGGCGGAGGAGGAGAACAGGAAGCGCTTGACGCCGCCCTCGGCCGCGGCCTCCAGCACGGTCTGGAGGCCGATCATGTTCTCCCGGTAGTACAGGAAGGGCTGCTCGACCGACTCGCCGACCTGCTTCTTGGCGGCGAAGTGGAGCACGCCCTCCACCCCGTGGTCGCGGATGGCCGCGTCCAGCGCGGTCCGGTCCAGGGTCGACCCCTCGACCAGGACGACCTCCTTCGGCAGCCGGGCCCGGTCACCGGTGCTCAGGTCGTCCAGTACGGCCACGCGCTCGCCCGCGTCGAGGAGCTGCTGCACGACGTGCCCGCCGATGTATCCGGCACCGCCGGTGATCAACCAAGTCATGGCCGAATCCTAGGGTGTGCGGGTTTCGTACCGGTGCCGCGGGCGAGTCGGAGCCAGGCATTCGGACATTTCGGTGAAATGCTGACAAAGATCTCTGCGCCCTGTCCGATCGGCCCCGTGCGGCCGTGTGCCGAGGAATCCGGAGGCGTCACCGGTGAACCGCAAGAAGGAGCCCACCCGTCCGATTCCGGCCGGACCGCGCCCGACCGGGCCGAAGGCCTTCGACCGGAGGGTGCTCGCGCCCGCCGCCGTCGCGGTGCTGACCGCGCTCGTGGCGGCCGGGTGCAGCAGCGGCTCGTCCTCGTCGTCCTCCTCCTCGTTCACCTCCTCGGGGGCGGCCGGGTCCGCGACCCCCTCCGCCCGGGCCTCCGGCAGCGCCGCCGCCCAGCCGGGCGGCGGCAACCAGCTCCAGTCCGACTACCAGAAGGTGATCAAGGACGTCCTGCCCTCGGTGGTGCAGATCACCACCGCGACCGGCCTCGGCTCCGGGATCGTCTACGACGACAAGGGCGACATCGTCACCAACGCCCACGTGGTCGGCACCGCCACCAGCTTCACGGTCACCCTGGCCGGCAGCACCAAGCCGCTGGACGCCACCCTGGTCGCCGGCTACCCGGACTCCGACCTCGCGGTGATCCGGCTGAGCAACCCGCCGGGCGGACTCAGGCCGGCCGCCTTCGGGGACTCCACCAAGGTCGAGCTGGGCCAGATCACCCTCGCCATGGGCAGCCCGCTCGGACTCTCCAGCAGTGTCACCCAGGGCATCGTCTCGGCCACCGGCCGGACCGTCGCCGAGCCGCGCACCGAGGGCTCGCCGGGCGCCGTGATCGGCAACATGGTGCAGACCTCGGCCGCCATCAACCCCGGCAACAGCGGCGGCGCCCTGGTCAACCTGGACAGTCAGGTGATCGGGATCAACACGCTCGCCGCCACCGAGCCGGAGGCCAACGGCGCCGCCGCCCCCGGCATCGGCTTCGCCATCCCGGCGTCCACCGTGACCAGCATCGCCGATCAGCTGATCAAGGACGGCAAGGTCACCAACTCCGGCCGGGCCGCGCTCGGCATCACCGCCCGGACCTACTTCGACCAGAACTACCGCCCGGCCGGTGCCGTCGTGGTCGCCGTCGTGGACGGCGGTCCGGCCGCCTCGGCCGGCCTCCAGCCCGGGGACGTGATCACCAGGATCGGGGACACCCCGGTCGACTCGCTGAACTCGCTCACCACCGCCCTGGCCTCGCTCGCGCCGGGAAGCAAGGTCACCGTGACCTACAGCCGGGACGGCAGGAGCACCACCGCCGAGGTCACCCTCGGCACCCTGGCGACGCCCTAGCGCGCGCCTCCAGCCCCCGGACGGCCGGGCGCCCCGCACACCGCGCAAGGGTTCGCGGGGCGCCCGCCGTCCGGGCCCAGGGAGCCGTCAGCGACGGGCGGCGCGGGTGTGCCAGGGGAGCTCGACCGTCACCGAGGTCGGGCCGCCCTCCGGGCTCTCCACCAGGAACACCCCGTCCACCGCCCGCACCCGCTCGGCCAGCCCGGCCAGGCCGCTGCCCGGGTAGGGGGCCGCGCCGCCCTTGCCGTTGTCCTGGACCAGCAGCATCAGCTGGTCGCCGGCCCGCCAGACGTCCACGGTGGCGGAGCGGGCGCCGGAGTGCTTCGAGATATTGGTCAGCAGCTCGCTCACGGTGAAGTAGGCGATGCCCTCCACCGCGGAGTCCGGCCGGCCGGTGCCGCCGTCCGGGGCCTTCAGGTCGACGTGCACCTTGACCCCCTCCGGCACCGTGCAGCGTGCGGCCACCGAGGAGAGCGCCGCGTCCAGGCCGCGGTCGGTCAGCACCGCCGGGTGGATGCCCCGGGCGAGGTCCCGCAGCTCCTGGAGGGCCAGCTTCACCTCGCCGTGGGCGTTGTCCACCATCTTCGCGGCGGCGGCCACGTCCTGCGGGGTCTCGGGCTCCCGCAGCCGCTCCTTGGCCATGCCGAGGTCCATCGCCAGCGCCACCAGCCGGGCCTGGGCGCCGTCGTGCAGGTCGCGCTCGATCCGGCGCAGGTCGGCGGCGGCGGTGTCGACGACGGTGCCGCGGTCGTCCTCCAGTTCGCGTACCCGCTCGGAGAGCGCGCCCGGGGTGAGCAGGACCTCGACCAGCATCCGGTCCACCGCCGACTCGGCGCGGACCACCCAGGGCAGGGCCGGCCAGCCGATCAGGACGAAGACCAGGGTCACGGCGAAGCTCAGGATCCCCCACGGCAGCATCAGCACGTGGTAGAGCGCCGAGCGCCAGGAGAGCGAGTCGGTCAGGTGGGCGATCGCGAAGCCGGTGACGCCCGGCCGGCGCGGCACCGGCTCCGGCTCGTGCACCCCGGAGCCGTACAGGGCCCGGGCCCGGCCGCGGGCGAAGCCGCCCATCCCCCGGCAGCCGGCCAGGCCGGCGGCGAGCAGCGGCAGCCCGATCACGGTGACGGACAGGGCGAGGCCGACCGACAGGGTCACGATCGTGAAGACGAAGCCCGCGATGCCGAGCGGCAGGTTCAGCAGCAGCTGCCCGACCTGCCGCCACATCCGCGCGCCGTACAGCGGGGTGCGTCCGGCGGGCGGCGTCTGCGCGCCGGTGTCCCCGGCGTGGCGGTCCTTTGGCTTCATCTCGGTCTTCCGTCCCTCTCGGTCGAGCTGAGCCCCTAGCTTCGCCGGTCGGGGGCGGGCGGGGCCATGGGGGTGATCCGTCTCCCCGGCCGGGGGTTATCCCCACCCCGGTTCCGGGCGCCCGGGTGACGGCGGGGTGACCGCCACGTGTCGCCGGATGTCCACCGGCCGTCCATCGGATGTCTTGCGGACCGGGCAGGATGCCGGGCACGGGGGCGGTGCACTTAGACTCACGCACTGGCGATGGTTATGAGCGTGTAAAGGAACGTCGTAGAACCGCCCCGAGGGCGGGTTCCGCGGCCGATGTGGAGGCGAGGCATGGTGGGGCAGCAGGCGGCTGCGGTCGCGGCCGACCCGGCGGCCGGCAGCGGCTACTTCGACGCGTACGCCGCGATGGGCCTGCTCGCCGTCGTCGGCGTGCTCTTCGTGACGGTGGCGTTCACCGCCAACCGGCTGCTCCGGCCGGTGGTGTACTCGCCGGAGAAGCTCCTCGCCTACGAGTGCGGCGTGGACCCGGTGGGGGAGGACTGGGCACACACCCAGGTCCGCTACTACGTCTACGCCTTCCTGTACGTGATCTTCGCGGTCGACGCGATCTACCTGTTCCCGTGGGCGACCGTCTTCGCCTCCGCCGGGTACGGCGCCGGGACGCTGGTCGAGATGTTCGTCTTCATCGGCTTCCTCGCGGTCGGCCTGCTCTACGCCTGGAAGAAGGGCGTTCTCGAATGGACGTGACGCACAGCCACTCGCAGGGGCACTCGCACGGGCACGGCGCCGCCGGCGGTCCGGTTCCGCTGGGCGTGCCGGACCCTTCCAGCCCCGGTGCCGCCGCGGAGCGGCGCATCGGCCCGCTGGCCCGGCTCGCGCCGGACCCGGTCAAGGTGGTGCTCAACTGGGGGCGGCGCTACAGCCTCTGGTGCTTCAACTTCGGCCTCGCCTGCTGCGCGATCGAGTTCATCGCGGCGTCGATGGCCAAGCACGACTTCATCCGGATGGGTGTCATTCCGTTCGCGCCGGGTCCCCGGCAGGCCGATCTGATGATCGTCTCGGGGACGGTGACCGACAAGATGGCGCCCGCCGTGAAGCGCCTCTACGAGCAGATGCCCGAGCCGAAGTACGTCATCTCCTTCGGCGCCTGCTCCAACTCCGGCGGCCCGTACTGGGACTCCTACTCCGTCACCAAGGGCGTCGACCAGATCATCCCGGTCGACGTCTACGTGCCCGGCTGCCCGCCGCGGCCCGAAGCGCTGCTCCAGGGCATCCTCAAGCTCCAGGAGAAGATCGCCGCCGAGTCGCTGCCCGGCCGCTACACCGCGCCCGCCGCGGCGCTGCGGCGTCCGCCGGTGCCCGGGCCCGAGGCCGCCGCGAGCAGCGGGGGCGATGCCGGCACCGGCACCGGTACCGGTACGACCGGAGGCGCCGGCACCGTCGAGGGAGGGGTCTCGTGACCACGGCCGAGCAGTACGCGGCGTCGGTCGGGGAGTGGGCGACCGGCGCCGAGGCATACGGGCTGATCACCGTCGACGTGCCCGCCGAGCACTGGATCGAGGCGCTCACCGCGGCCCGGGACACCCTCGGCCTGACCTTCTTCGACTGGCTCAGCGCCGTCGACGAGCTCGCCGAGGGCTTCTCGGTGGTCGCCCACCTCGCCGCCGTCGACGCCCCCGGGGTGCGCCACCTGGCGGTGCGCACCCGGGTGCCGCGCGCCGGTGCCGCGCTGCCGACCGCCGTCGCCGTGTACGCCGGGGCCGCCTGGCACGAGCGCGAGACGCACGAGATGTTCGGCATCGACTTCCCCGGGCACCCCCACCTGGTCACCCTGCTGCTGCCGGACGGCTTCGAGGGGCACCCGCTGCGCAAGGAGTTCGTGCTCGCGGCGCGGGTCGCCAAGGCCTGGCCGGGCGCCAAGGAGCCGGGCGAGTCCGAGGGCGACGGGCCGGCGCGGCGCAAGATGCAGCCGGCCGGGGTGCCGGACCCGAACGAGTGGGGGCCGCTCAAGGGCACCCTGCCGCCGGTGGCCGAGCGTCCCGCCCGGGGTGCCAGGGCCGCCGGCGCGGCCCGGACGCCGCGGGCCGCCGCGGGCGCGGCCGGTGCCGCCGGTGCGGCGGGTGCCGAGGGCGTGGCCGGGGCTGAAGGCACGGCCGGGGCCGAGGGCGCTGCCGCGGTGCGGGCGGACCGTCCGCGCCGGACCAGGACGGTCTCCGACGGGTCGGCGAGCCAGGCGGCCGCCGCTCCGGCCCCGGGGGCCGCTGCCGAGGGGGCCGCGGTCGAGGGCGCTGCCGTCGAAGGTGCCGCTGTTGAAGGTGCTGCCGTCGAGGGTGCCGCTGTTGAAGGTGCCGCCGCGCCGCCGGTGCGGGCGGACCGTCCGCGTCGGACCAGGTCGGTGTCCGACGGCTCGGTGAGCCAGGCGGAGGCCGGTGCGGACGCCGCTGCCCCGGAGTCCGGCCCCGCGCGGACCGCGCCGTCCCGGACCCGGTCCTCCGACGCGCCCTGGCACAACCCGGTGCCGGCCCACGACGGGCCGAAGGACGAGCCGAACGGGCCTTCGGACGGGACGGCCGAGTCCTCGGACGGGCCCGCGGAGTCCTCGGACGGCCCCGCCGCCGGGGAGCGGAAGACGACTGAGCCGCCGGCCGAGTCGGCCGGCCAGGACGGAGACGGCGCGTGAACCTGTTCGACACGGTGCTGCGCTGCGTCGCCACGCTGGTCGTCTTCCTCACCCTCCCCCTGGTCATCGGCCAGACCGAGCACAAGGTGATGGCGCACATGCAGGGCCGGCTCGGCCCGATGTACGCCGGCGGCTTCCACGGCTGGGCGCAGCTGATCGCGGACGGGGTGAAGTTCGCGCAGAAGGAGGACATCGTCCCGGCCGGGGCCGACCGCCGGATCTTCCAGCTGGCCCCCGCCGTCTCGCTGCTGCCGTACCTCTTCGTGCTGCTGGCGATCCCGGTCGGCCCGGACGGCTTCGTCGGGCAGGCGATCGACGCCGGCCTGTTCTTCGTGCTGGCCGTCATGGGTGTCGGCGTGATCGGCAAGCTGATGGCCGGCTGGGCCTCGGCCAACAAGTTCTCGCTGCTCGGCGGTCTGCGCACGGCCGCGCAGCTGATGTCCTACGAGCTGCCGATGGTGCTCGCCGCGGCCTCGGTGGCGATGGCCGCCGGGACGCTCTCGCTGCCCGGGATCGTGGACGCCTGGGAGTGGTACTGGATCCCGTGGCAGATCATCGGCGCCTTCGTGTTCTTCACGGCCGGTCTGGCCGAGCTGCAGCGACCGCCGTTCGACATGCCGGTCGCCGATTCGGAGATCATCTTCGGCGCGTACACCGAGTACACCGGTCTGCGCTTCGCGCTGTTCCTGCTCTCCGAGTACGTGGGCATCCTGGTGGTCTCCGCGCTGACCGCGGTGCTGTTCCTCGGCGGCTGGCACGGCCCGCTGCCGGACCAGCTCGGCTGGCTGTGGACCCTGCTGAAGACCTTCGCGCTGGCCTTCGTGGTGATCTGGCTGCGGGTCACCTACCCCCGGCTGCGCGAGGACCAGCTGATGCGCTTCGCGTGGACGGTGCTGATCCCGCTCGCCCTCGTCCAGCTGGCCCTCACCGGCATCATCAAGGTGGCGATCTCATGAGTTTCCCCGGTGCGGGCCTGGCCAAGGGCCTGGCCGTCACGCTGCGGACGATGACGAGGAAGACCGTCACCGCGCAGTACCCCGACACGCAGCCCGCGCTCCCGCCCCGTTCGCGCGGGGTGATCGCGCTGCTGGAGGAGAACTGCACGGTCTGCATGCTCTGCGCCCGTGAGTGCCCGGACTGGTGCATCTACATCGACTCCCACAAGGAGACGCTGCCGGCCGCCGACCCGAACGCGCGCGCCCGCACCCGCAATGTGCTGGACCGGTTCGCCATCGACTTCTCGCTCTGCATGTACTGCGGGATCTGCATCGAGGTGTGCCCGTTCGACGCGCTGTTCTGGTCGCCCGAGTTCGAGTACGCGGAGACCGACATCCTGGAACTGACCCATGAGCGGGACCGGCTCCGGGAGTGGATGTGGACGGTGCCGGTGCCGCCGGCGCTGGACCCGGCGGCCGAGGAGCCCAAGGAGATCGCCGCCGCGCGGAAGGCCGCCGACAAGCTCGCGGCGGCTGCCGCCGCGGCTCTCGAACAGGGGGGTGACGCGCAGTGAGCGCTGCCGCCCTGCTCGCCGCGACCGGGCCGCTGGACCCGGCCGCGCGCTCCTTCCTCTCCCCGACCGGGGTGGAGATCGTCTTCCTGCTGGTCGGCATCGCCGTGCTCGGCTCGGCCGTGGTCGCCGTGACCACCAAGCAGCTGGTGCACGCCGCGCTGTGGCTGGTCGCCGCGCTCGGCGGGCTGGCGGTGGAGTTCCTGCTGCTCACCGCCGAGTTCATCGCCTGGGTGCAGGTGCTGATCTACCTCGGCTCGGTGGTCGTGCTGGTGCTGTTCGGACTGATGCTCACCAAGGCGCCGATCGGGCGCTCGCCGGACGCCGACTCGAACAACCGCTGGGTCGCCCTGGTGGTCGCGCTGGCCTCGGCCGGGACCCTGGTGACGCTGGTCGTGGACGCCTTCCGGACGTCCTGGATCGACCTCGGCGCGGGCGGCGGCTCGGCCGCGGTGACCGGCGCCAGCCTGTTCCGCACCTGGGTGCTGCCCTTCGAGGCGCTCTCGGTGCTGCTGCTGGCCGCGCTGGTCGGCGCCATCGTGCTGTCGCGCGGCGCGGGCCGGCGGGTCCCGGCGCCCCGGTCCGGGCGGATCCGGGCCGGCCGTCCGGTGGGCTCCAACGGGACGGTCGCCCAGCGGGCGGCCGCCGCGCCCCCGGCCGAGGCCCCCGAGACCGCTCCGGCGGAGGAGAGCTGATGCACCTCGCCTACCCCGTCGTCCTCGCCGCGCTGCTGTTCAGCGTCGGCGTCTACGGCGTCCTCGCCCGGCGCAATGTGATCCTGGTGCTGATGTCCGTCGAGCTGATGCTCAACGCCGTCAACCTCAACCTGGTCGCCTTCGACGCCTGGCTGCGTGACTCGCTGCACGCCGGCCAGGCGCTGACCCTGTTCACCATCACGATCGCCGCCGCCGAGATCGGGCTCGGGCTCGCCATCGTGCTGCTGCTCTTCCGGGCCCGGGGCACGGCGGACATCGACCGGGTCACCGAGCTCGGCGACCCGGCCGAATCCACCGCCGTCGTCGACGAGGCACCGGTCGGGACCGAGGCGCTGAAGGGCCGGGCCGCCGCATGAACCTCGCCCTTCCCGTCCTCGTCCCCGCCCTGCCCGCGCTCGGCGCGGCCGCCACCCTGGCCGTCGGCCGCCGCTCCCCGGGCCTGGCCCGGCCGCTGGCGATCGTGCCGGTCGCGGTCTCGGCCGTGCTCGCCCTGGTGGTCGCGATCCAGCTCGGCACCGGCCAGGTGATGGACGCCGCCACCCGGCTCACCCCGACCGGCGGCCCGGAGATCTCGCTCTCGATCCACCTGGACGGCTACAGCTCGCTGATCTCGGTGCTGGTCGGCCTGGTCGCCACCTGCGTCCAGGTCTACTCGACCGCCTACCTCAAGGACGATCCGCGCTACCCCTCGTACGCGGCGCTGGTCTCGCTGTTCACCGCGGCGATGTTCCTGGTCGTGTACTCCGGCGACCTGATCGTGCTGCTGGTCGGCTGGGAGGTCATGGGCATCTGCTCGTACTTCCTGATCGGCCACCACTGGGAGACCGAGGACGCCCGCTCCGCCTCGCTGAAGGCCTTCCTGGTCACCAAGCTGGGCGATGTGCCGTTCCTGTTCGGCATCTTCCTGCTCGGCGCCGACGCCGGCAGCTTCCGGATCGAGGACGTGCTGCAGGCCGCCGGCGACGGGCGGCTCGGCCACCCGACGCTGATCGCGCTGCTCCTGCTGGCCGGGGTGGCGGGCAAGAGCGCGCAGTTCCCGCTGCACACCTGGCTCCCGGACGCGATGGCCGGTCCGACGCCGGTCTCCGCCCTGATCCACGCCGCCACCATGGTCGCCGCCGGCATCTACCTGGTGGCCAGGCTGCTGCCGGTCTTCCTGCTGTCCGGGGCGGCCCTGGTGGTCCTGGCGGTGATGGCCGCCGTGACGATGATCGGCTCGGCGCTCTGCGCGCTGGCCCAGGACGACCTCAAGCGGGTGCTCGCCTACTCGACCGTCGGCCAGCTCGGCTACATGGCCGGCGCGCTGGCCAGCGGCGACCGCGAGGCCTCGGTCTTCCACCTGGTCAGCCACGGCGCGTTCAAGGCGCTGCTGTTCCTCGCCGCCGGTGTGGTGATCCACGCCGCGCACACCAACTCGATCTCCGCGATGTCCAGGATCCCCGGGCTGCGCAAGCGCGTCCCGGACGCCTACTGGACGATGGCCATCGCGCTGATCGCCCTGATCGGCCTGCCGCCGTTCTCCGGCTTCTTCAGCAAGGAGGCGGTGCTGACCGCCGCCGAGCACGCCGCCAACGGCGAGGCACTGACCAACGGCCTCGGCCCGGCCTCGGCGGTGCCGCAGGCGGCCGGCTGGATCGTGCTGATCTCGGCCGGGCTCACCGCGCTGCTCACGGCGGCGTACGCGGCCAGGCTCTTCCTGGTGACCTTCCACAGCCCGGCGGGCGCGGCGGCCCCCGCCACGGCCGGAGCCCCGGCGGTCGCCGACCACGAGCCCGACGCGCCGTACTCGCCCGAGCCGGACGAGGCCGACCCGGCCGTCGCCGAACCGCCCGCGATGCGCTGGCCGCTGTGGGTGCTGGCCGTCCCGACCATGGGCTTCGGCATCGCCGGCCTGCGCTCGGACTGGCTGCCCGCGCTGCTGGACGGCGGCTCGCTGAAGCCCTCCGCGGTCACCGCCGTCACTGGCACCGGCCTGGCCGTGGTCGGTGTGCTGCTGGCCTACGGCGCCTGGCGCTCGGCCACCGCCCGGGTCACCGAGGGCCTGCCCGCCCCGGCGGAGCCCGGCCGGGTGCCCGAGCAGGCCGGAGCCCCGGCCGCCGAGGTGATCGTCGCCGATCCCGGGCGCGCCCTGCTGGGCCCGCTGTTCGGCCCGGCCCGGCACGGCTTCGGCGTCGACCGGCTCTACAGCGCGCTGTTCGTCCGCCCGGTCGAGGCCGCCGCCCGGCTCGTCCGCTTCCTCGACCGCGAGGTCGTGGAGACGTACGTGCGCGGCAGCGGCGCCGGGGCCGATCTGCTCGGCCGGGTCGTCCGGCTGGCGCAGACCGGCAACGCGCAGACCTACCTCAGCGCGCTGCTCGCCGGCGTCGTCCTGCTGGCCGTCCTGGTGGCGGTGTAGCCGATGCCGTACCTCCCGTCCTCGCCCGTGGTTGTCACTAGGAGCGCCCGATGAACGCGGTCCTCATCGCCCTCCTGGTGCTGCCGCTGCTCGGTGCCGCGCTCACCCTGGCCCCGGTGTTCGGCCCGGACCCGGCCGCCGCCGACCGGCGCGCGCTGCGCTTCGGCACGGTGCTGACCGGCGCCGTCCTGCTGCTCACCGTCGCCCTGGCGGCCGGCTTCGACCACGACGAGCCGGCCCGGATGCAGGCCACCACCGATGTGGCCTGGATCCCGGCCATCGGGGTGCGCCTCCACCTCGGTGTGGACGGCGTCTCGCTGCCGCTGCTGGTGCTGACCTCGCTGCTCACCTTCCTCTGCGCGCTGTACTCGGAGCGGCGGCTGCCGTCCGGGGCGGGCGTGCCCTCGGCCCGGTCCTTCGTCGGGCTGTTCCTCCTCCTCGAAGTGGGCATGCTGGCCACCTTCGCGGTGCTGGACCTGGTGCTCTTCTTCCTGGCCTTCGAGATCGTGCTGATCCCGATGTACTTCCTGATCGCCCGCTGGGGGAGCGGCGCGAAGGTGCCGGCCGCGAACCGGTTCATCCTGTACACGCTGCTCGGTTCGGCCGTGATGCTGCTCGGCTTCCTGCTGGTCGGCCTCAAGGCGGGCACCTTCGACATGCAGGCCCTCGCCGCCGCCCACGGCTCCGGCCTGAGCCACTCCACCCAGGTGATCGCCGCGCTGGCGATCATGATCGGGCTCGCGGTCAAGGCCCCCGCCTGGCCGCTGCACAGCTGGCTCCCGGACGCGCACACGGCCGCCCCGACGGTGGGCTCCGTCCTGCTCGCCGGCGTGCTGCTGAAGATGGGCACCTACGGCCTGGTCCGCGTCCTCCTCCCGGTCGTCCCGGACGGCACCACGACGCTCGCCCCCTACCTGGGCGCGTTCGCCGCCGTCGGCATCGTCTACGGCTCGCTGGCCTGCCTCGCCCTTTCCCGGACCGGGGCCAAGGGCGACCTCAAGCGCCTGATCGCCTACTCCTCCGTCGGCCACATGGGCTTCGTCCTGCTGGGCATCGCCTCCCTCACCCCGGTGGGGGTCAACGGCGCGCTGTTCGCCAACATCGCGCACGGTCTGATCACCGGCCTGCTGTTCTTCGTGGTCGGGGCGCTCAAGGACCGCTACGGCACGGCGGACCTCGACACCCTGGCCGGCGCCACCGGCGGCGCCCTCTACGGGCGGGCGCCCCGGCTCGGCGCGCTGCTCGCCTTCGCCGCCGTCGCCAGCCTCGGCCTGCCGGGCCTGGCCGGCTTCTGGGGCGAGCTGCTCACGATGTTCGGCGCGTTCGACCCGGCCGAGGGCCTCTCGCGCCCCGCGTTCGTCACCTACATGGTCCTGGCCGGTCTCGGTACCCTCCTCACCGCCGCCTATCTGCTGATCGTGGTCAGGCGCGTCTGCATGGGCGACCCGAAGCAGCCCGCGCCGGTGGCCGAACTCGCCGACATCCGCCCCTACGAGGCCGTCAGCTGGACGCCGCTGGCCGCCCTCACCCTGCTCGCCGGCCTCTGGCCCGCGCTCCTGCTCGGCCTCTCCGACCCCGCGGTCAAGCACCTGCTCGGGGGTGGCTGACCATGCTCGGCACCGCACTCGGATCTCACTCCACGGGGCAGACCACTGTGACCTCCCTCGCCGTCGCCAACCCGGGCAGCCTGATCCAGTCCGTGGACTGGGTGGCGATCGCGCCCCCGCTGATCGCCGCGCTGGGCGCCCTCGCCGTGCTGGTCACCGACCTCTTCCTGCCCGCGCAGCACAAGCGCTGGCTGGGCCGGCTCACCGCCGCCGCACTCGCCCTGGCCATCGTCTCGCTCCTCCCGCTCACCGGTGGGTCACCCCGAGCCACCTTCTGTGCGCAGAACGTAACAGGAGCCACTGACAACGCAGGCTGCTCCTACGTCGCCGACCACTTCGCCCTGGTCTTCCAGCTGCTCGCACTCGGCGGCGCGCTGATCGCCGCCCTGCTGTCCGCCCACACGGTGGAGCGCGAGGAGCTGCCCGGCGGCGAGTACTGGTTCCTGCTGCTCTCCAGCGCCACCGGCGCCGCGCTGCTGCCCGCCTCCCGCGACCTCGCCACCCTGGTGATCGCCCTGGAGGTGGCCTCGCTGCCCGCCTTCGCCCTGGTCGCGCTGCGCCGGGACGGCCGGGGCGCCGAGGCGGCGCTCAAGTTCTTCCTGTCCTCCGTCACCGCGACCGCCGTGATGCTGCTCGGCATCGGCTTCGTCTACGCGGCGAGCGGCAGCCTGCACCTGGGCGCCGTCGCCACCGGGCTGGAGCACGCCCCCGCGCAGCTGAAGCCGCTGGCCGAGGCGGGAGCCGTGCTCACGCTGGCCGGCTTCGCCTTCAAGGTCGCCGCCGTGCCGTTCCACTTCTGGGTGCCGGACACCTACACCGGCGCCCCGCTGCCGGTGGCCGGCTACCTCTCGGTGGTCGGCAAGGCGGCCGGGCTGGCCGGACTGGCGCTGGTCACCACCATCGCCTTCCGCCCGTACGCGCACACCTGGGGCCTGGTGCTCGCGGTGCTGGCCGCCGTCACCATGACGGTCGGCAACGCGGGCGCGCTGCGCCAGCGCTTCGACACCCGCTACAGCGCGGTCCGGCTGCTCGCCTGGTCCTCGGTGGGCCAGGCCGGCTACCTGCTGGTGCCGCTGGCCGCGGCCGGCTACGCGCCCACCACGACCGACCCGCTGGGCGCCACCGCCGCGTACGCGCTGATCTACGGTGTGGTCAACCTGGGCGCCTTCGGTGTGGTGGCGGCGGTCGGCCGCCGTTCCGAGGCCGGGGTGGACGACTTCCGCGGGCTGTTCGCCCGGCGCCGCTGGACGGCGCTGGCGCTGGCGTTCTTCCTGCTCTGCCTGGCCGGGCTGCCGCCGGGCGTGATCGGCCTGTTCGGCAAGGTCGTGGTGTTCCGCGCCGCCGTCGACGCCGGGCTGGGCTGGCTGGCCGTGGTGATGGCCGTCAATGTGGTCGTCGCGCTGTACTACTACCTGCGCTGGACCACCGTGCTGTTCGCCCCGGCCCCGGAGCCGGAGGTCGCCGCAGAGGTCAATGCCGGGGCGGGGGACCGCGCGGCCGCGGCCGCCGGAACGGCCCCCGAGCGGCGCCTGCCGGTGTCGCTGACCGCCACCCTGGGCCTCACCGCCTCCGTCGCGGTGGTGCTCTCGGTGGCCCCGCAGCTGGTGCTCCAGGTGGTCGGCGGTTCGCTGTTCTGAACCCCGCCCGGCGGGTGCGCCGGTGCGGGGTCCCGTCCCCCGGTCGGGTGTCACGCCGGTCACAAGGGAACAAGGCCCCGGCCCCCACCCGTTGACCGGGCAGGAGGGACGAGGCAGAAAGGGCTTCCCCACGCACCATTGGAGGGCCACCCGTGCATCGCCGGCACAACGGACTGAGGACCGCCGCCCTGCTCGGGGGCCTCTCGGCGCTGATCCTGGTGATCGGCTCCTTCTTCGGCCGTACGGGCTTCGTGATCGCCCTGCTGGTCGCCCTCGGCACCAACGCCTACGCCTACTGGAACAGCGACAAGCTCGCCCTGCGCGCCATGCGGGCCCGCCCGGTGAGCGAGATCGAGGCGCCGCGGCTGTACCGGATCGTCCGGGAGCTCTCCACCTCGGCGCGCCAGCCGATGCCCCGGCTCTACATCTCGCCGACCCCGGCGCCGAACGCCTTCGCCACCGGCCGCAACCCGCGCAACGCGGCGGTCTGCTGCACCGACGGCATCCTGCAGCTGCTCGACGAGCGCGAGCTGCGCGGTGTCCTCGGCCACGAGCTGAGCCACGTCTACAACCGGGACATCCTGATCTCCTCGGTGGCCGGCGCGCTCGCCTCGGTGGTGATGTTCCTGGTGAACTTCGCCTGGCTGATCCCGTTCGGCCGGGGTGACGACGACGACGGCCCGGGCCTGTTCGGGCTGCTCGCGATCATGATCCTCGGCCCGGTCGCCGCCTCGCTGATCCAGCTGGCGGTCAGCCGCTCCCGGGAGTACCAGGCCGACGCCGACGGGGCCCGGATCACCGGCGACCCGCTGGCCCTGGCGAGCGCGCTGCGCAAGCTGGACGCGGGCACCCGGCAGCTGCCGCTGCCGCCGGAGCCGCAGATCCAGACTGCCAGCCACATGATGATCGCCAGCCCGTTCCGGCCGGGCGAGGCCGGTACGAAGCTGTTCTCGACCCATCCGCCGATGGCCGAGCGGATCGCCCGGCTGGAGCGGATGGCCGGCCACCGGTAGCGGCACCGGTAGCGGCGCCGGGAGGGTCCGCGGCCGCCGTCAGCCCGTCGTGACCTCGTCCAGTACCGCCCGGAGCCGGTGGACGCCCTCCACCACCTGGGCGGAGGTCTCGGCGGCGGCGTAGCTGAGCCGCAGATGGGCGGCCGGCGGTTCGGCGGCGTGGTACGGGCGGCCGGGGGTCACCTGGACGCCGGCCCGCATGGCGGCGGCGGTGAGCACACCGTCGTCGACGCCCTCGGGGAGCCGCAGCCACAGGTGGTAGCCGCCGGGGCGGTAGCTGCCGAGCACGCCCGGCAGCTCGCGGTGCAGGGCGGCGACGGCGGCGGTGCGGCGGTTGCGCAGCTCGGTGCCGAGTGCGCGCAGGTGACGGGCCCAGCCCGGGTCGGCGACGAGTTCCAGCGTCGCCTCCTGGAGCGGCCGGGGCACGAAGAAGCTGTCCACCACCTGGGTGGCCCGCAGCCGGGCGAGGGCCGGGCCGCGCGCGGTGAGGGCGCCGACCCGCAGATTGGGCGAGGCGGCCTTGGTGAGCGAACGCAGGTGCACCACCACCCCGTCGCGGTCGTCGGCGGCGAGCGGCCGGGGCAGGGCGGGGGCGTCCGCGTGGACCAGCAGCCGGGAGAAGTCGTCCTCGACGACGAAGGCCCCGGCCGCCCGGGCGATCCGGAGTACCTCGGCCCGGCGTTCGGGGGAGAGCACCGCGCCGGTCGGGTTCTGGAACAGCGGCTGGCAGACGAAGACCCGCGCCCTGGTGGCCTCGAAGGCGTCCGCCAGCAGGTCGGTGCGGACGCCGTCGGCGTCGACCGGCACCGGGACGGGCCGCAGCCCCGCCGCCCGGACGACCGCCAGGATCCCCGGGTAGGTCGGAGACTCCACCAGGACCGGTGAGCCGGGCGCGGCGAGGGAGCGCATCGCCACGGTGAGGCCGCTCTGCCCGCCGGAGGTGAGCAGGACGTCCCCGGTGGCGATCGGCCCGTCGTGGCCGCCGATGTCGCGGGCGAACCAGCCGCGCAGCTCGGTGAGGCCGTCGGTGGGCGGGCGCTCCCAGGCGCCGGGGCGGCGTCCGGCCCGGGCCAGCGCGGCGGCGAGCAGCCGTTCGGGCAGCAGTGAGGCGTGCGGGTAGCCGCTGTTGAGGTCGATGACGTCGGGCGGCGGCACGCGCAGGGTGGCGAACAGCGGGGCGGCCAGCAGGTCGCGCGGTCCGGTGTCGCTGCTGAGGGCGATCTCCTGCCAGGAGAGGTCGCCGGGGCGGGCGGTACCGGCCGGGGCCCTGCGGGCGCCGGTCGCGGGGCCGGTCGTGAAGGCGGCCGCGCGGAACACCCCGGCGCCCGGGCGGGAGATCACGAGCCCCTCGGCGGAGAGGACGGCGATGGCGCGGGAGACCGTACCGGGGCTGACCTGGTGGCGTTCCATCAGGGCCCGGCTCGACGGCAGCTTCCGTCCTTCCGGGTAGCGCTCGACTTCCCGTCGCAGACTGTCGGCGAGTTCGGTCACACTGCTACGCTCATTCATGAGAGCACAAGATAGCGCTACCCTCCGTTCGGCGATAGCGGACCGGCCCGCTACGGCGCAGACGACGGCCCCGGCGACCGCAGGGGCGACCGCAGTGGCCGCGGCGCCGAAGGCCGCACCCGGTCCCGGTGGCTCCGCCGGTACCGCGCAGGCCGCCCTGGGTGTCCTCTGCTTCTCCTTCAGCTTCCCCGCCACCGCCTGGGCGCTGACCGGCTTCGGCCCCTGGACCGCGACCGGCCTGCGCGGCCTGCTCGCCGGGGTGCTCGCCGCGCTCTGCCTGGCGGCGGCCCGCGTCCCGCTGCCCGAGCGCCGGCACTGGCCCGGCCTGCTGGTGGTCTCGGCGGGCTGCGTCCTCGGCTTCCCGCTGCTCACCACGCTGGCCCTGCGCACCTCCTCGACCGCCCACTCGGCGGTCGTCATCGGTGTGCTGCCGCTGGCCACCGCGGCCATCGCCGCGCTGCGGGCCGGCCGCTCCGGTGCCCGGCCGTCCCGGCTGTTCTGGGGCGCGGCACTGGCCGGGGCGGTGGCCGTGCTCGGTTTCACCCTGCTGCAGAGCCACGGGCGGCCGGGTCTCGCCGACCTGTACCTGTTCGCGGCGCTGCTGATCTGCGCGGCCGGGTACGCGGAGGGCGGGCGGATCTCCCGGGAGCTGCCCGGCTGGCAGGTGATCGGCTGGGCGGTGGTCGCGGCGCTGCCGGTCACCGCGCTGACCACGGCGCTGGCGCTGCCCGCCGAGCCGGTGGAGTTCGGCGGGAAGGCGCTGGCCGGGCTGGCGTACACGGCGGTGGTGTCGCAGTTCGGCGGGTTCGTGGTCTGGTACCGGGGGATGGCGGCGATCGGCGTGCCGAGGGCGAGTCAGCTCCAGCTGGCGCAGCCGCTGCTGACGCTGATCTGGTCGGTGCTGCTGCTCGGCGAGGTGCTGCCGGCGGCCGCGCCGGTGACGGCGGTGGTGGTGCTGCTCTGCATCGCGCTCACCCAGCGGGCGCGGGTCTGACCTGCGGCCCGTCCGGGGTGGGGCCCGTCCCGGCGCGTGCCCGTGGACGGCGACCGGCCGTCGCCGGCGCGCCCGGGGGGCGTGCCGACGACGGCCGGTCCTCGGTCGGACGGCGGGTCCGCGTCAGGCGCGGTCCTGGGCGTTGGTGCACAGCGCCCAGATGATGAACACGTCCAGGGCGAGCACGACCACCGACCAGATGGGGTAGTAGGGCAGCGAGAGGAAGCTCTCGATCCCGCCCAGCACCACCAGGCCGATACCGACGTACTGCGCCCAGACGGCGCCTCTGACCACGAAGAAGCCGGTCACCGCGATCAGCGCGCCGATGATCAGATGGATCCAGCCCCAGCCGGTGAGGCTGAACTGGAACACGTAGTTGCGGGTGGTGACGAAGACGTCGTCCTCGGCGATCGCCATGATGCCCCGGGTCACGTCGAGCACGCCGTTCATCATCATCAGCACACCGGCGAAGAGCACCCCGCCGGTCACCCAGCCGCTGGCGCCGTGCCTTGGCGGCGGCGTGGCCGGGCCGGCCGGTCGGGCTCCCTGTCCGGGGGGTGGCGTCGCGCCCGACGGCGGGGGTGTCGGCGGGGTCGGCGGCGTGGTGCTGCTCATGGGACCTCCTCGAATCCGGGTCCTCGGGCTCCGGGCCGGAGCGCCCCGGTCCAGGGCTCGCCGACCGGAACTCACTCGAACGGATGTCCGGGGTTCGACCGTCCGCCCGTAGCCGCCGCCCGGCAACCGGACCGCACCTGTTCGGGTGACCCGCCCCGCGCGCCCCCGGCCGCCCCGGCGGTCCGACCGGTACTGCTGGTCCGACCCCTGCCCCGGACCTGGAAGGCGCGGCACGTGACTCTTCTGCCGAAGGAACCCGTGGAGCAGCCCCCACGCCGTTCGCGCGCCCCACGGCTGGAACGGCACCGCGCCGCCGCCCGCCGCCGGCGCGGCCGGGCCCTGGTCGGCTGGCTGACCACCACCGACCACAAACGGATCGGCACCCTCTACCTCACCACCTCCTTCGCGTTCTTCCTGCTCGGCGGGCTGATGGCGATGCTGATGCGGATCGAGCTGGCCCGCCCCGGGCTGCAACTGCTCTCCAACGAGCAGTTCAACCAGCTCTTCACCATGCACGGCACGATCATGCTGCTGATGTTCGCGACCCCGCTGTTCGCCGGGTTCGCCAACTGGATCATGCCGCTGCAGCTCGGCGCCCCCGACGTCGCCTTCCCCCGGCTGAACGCGCTCGCCTACTGGCTCTACCTGTTCGGCTCGCTGATCGCCGTCTTCGGCTTCCTCACCCCGGACGGCGCGGCCGACTTCGGCTGGTTCGCCTACGCGCCGCTCAACAGCGCCGAGTACAGCCCCGGCATCGGCGCCGACCTGTGGATCATGGGCCTGGCCTTCTCCGGCTTCGGCACCATCCTCGGCTCGGTCAACTTCGTCACCACGATCATCTGCTTCCGCGCACCCGGGATGACGATGTTCCGGATGCCGATCTTCGTCTGGAACATCCTGCTCACCGCCGTCCTGGTGCTCTTCGCCTTCCCGGTCCTGGCGGCCGCGTTGCTCTGCCTGGAGTCCGACCGGCGGTTCGGCTCCCACGCCTTCGACGCGGCCAACGGCGGGGCGCTGCTCTGGCAGCACCTGTTCTGGTTCTTCGGACACCCGGAGGTCTACGTCATCGCGCTGCCGTTCTTCGGCATCGTCACCGAGATCATCCCGGTGTTCAGCCGCAAACCGGTCTTCGGCTACAGCGGCCTGATCGCCGCGACCATCGCCATCACCGGCCTGTCGATCACCGTCTGGGCGCACCACATGTTCGTCACCGGACAGGTGCTGCTGCCGTTCTTCGCGGTCATGACGATGCTGATCGCGGTGCCCACCGGGGTGAAGTTCTTCAATTGGATCGGGACCATGTGGCGGGGCTCGCTCAGCTTCGAGGCCCCGATGCTGTGGACGGTCGGCTTCCTGGTCACCTTCCTCTTCGGCGGCCTCACCGGAGTGCTGCTGGCCGCGCCGCCGATCGACTTCCACGTCTCCGACTCGTACTTCGTCGTCGCGCACTTCCACTACGTGGTGTTCGGGACGGTGGTCTTCGCGATGTTCGCCGGCTTCCACTTCTGGTGGCCCAAGTTCACCGGCCGGATGCTCGACGAGCGGCTCGGGCGGATCCACTTCTGGACGCTGTTCATCGGCTTCCACACCACCTTCCTGGTGCAGCACTGGCTCGGCGCGGAGGGCATGCCCCGCCGCTACGCCGACTACCTCGCCAGCGACGGCTTCACCACCCTCAACACCGTCTCCAGCATCGGCTCCTTCCTGCTCGGCATCTCCACCCTGCCGTTCCTGTACAACGTCTGGCACACCGCCCGGTACGGGCAGCGGGTCACCGCCGACGACCCGTGGGGCTACGGCCGCTCGCTGGAATGGGCCACCTCCTGCCCGCCGCCCCGGCACAACTTCACCACCCTGCCCCGGATCCGCTCCGAATCCCCGGCCTTCGACCTGCACCACCCGGAGATCGCCGCACTCGACCGGCAGCAGAACGTCCGCGAACCACAGCGCTGATTCCGGGCTCCACGCCCTCTCGTTAGGATGACCGGCATGGCAGAGGACACCGCGGACACCGCAGAGGACACCAACGCCCCGGTGGCCGGCGACCCGCGGGCCCGGCGGCGCGGTCAGGGCGAACTGGAGGCCCAGGTACTGGCGGTGCTCCAGCACGCGCCCGGCCCCGCCACCGCCGGCTGGGTCCAGGAACGCCTCGACGGCGACCTCGCCTACACCACTGTGATGACGATCCTCTCCCGGCTGCACGCCAAGGGCGCCGTCAGCCGGACCCGCTCCGGCCGCTCCTACCTCTGGCAGGCCTCCTCGGACGCCGCCGGCCTCGCCGCCCTGCGGATGCGCCGCGTCCTGGACGGCGAACCCGACCGGGACGCCGTGCTCGCCAGCTTCGTCACCGCCCTGCTCCCGCACGACGAGGAACTGCTGCGCACCCTGCTCGACAGCGCCATCGCCCCGGCCCCCGACCGCGAAGGCTGACCTCCTCACCGTGGGTTTCTTCGTCTTCCTCCCGCTCGTGCTGCCGCTGACGGCGCTGCCCATCGCCCGTCTCACCGAGCAGCACCTCCACCCGCGCGGCGCCGCCCGGCTGCTCACCGGGTTCAGCATCGTGATGGCGCTGTGCAGCGCGGTCAGCCTCGGCCTGATCGGCGTCGTCGGCACCGCGCAGCTCCCCGGCAACCCGCTGCCCGACAGCTGGTCCGACCCCGAGGTCAGGGACGCCCTGCCCTACCACGAGACGGTCGGCACGGCGGCGCTGCTCGTGCTCGCCGTCGTCCTGCTCGCGGTGGGCCGCACCCTGGTCCGGCACCTGCGGATCCGCGCCCGCGCCCGGCGCGCCCTCGGCCGCGCCCTGCCCGCCGCCTCCGACGTCGCCCTGCTCCCCGACCCGGCCCCGTACGCCTACGCGCTGCCCGGCTCGCCGCGCTCGCCCGGGCGGGTGGTCGTCTCCACCGGCATGCTCGACGGCCTGGCCGAGGACGAGCGCGCCGCGCTGCTCGCGCACGAACGCGCCCACCTCACCCACCGGCACCACCGCCACCTGTTGGCCACCCAGCTGGCCGGCTGCGTCAACCCGTTCCTGCGGCCGCTCCAGCGGGCCGTCGCCTACAGCGCGGAGCGCTGGGCCGACGAGGAGTCCGCGCAGGCCGGTCACCGCCCGCGCCGTCGCCCGGGCCGCCCTCGCCTCGCGCACGGCCCCCGCCGCCTACACGGTGTTCCCCGCCTTCGCGGCCCCCGGCCCCGTCCCCCGCCGGGTCGCCGCCCTCCTCGGCCCCGTCCCCACCGCCCGCAACTGGCCCCCCGCCCGCACCCCCGCCGGCCTCGCCGCCCTGGTCGCCGCCCTCGGCACCGCCGCCTCCGCCCTCTCCGCCCTCAACGCCGCCGTCGCCCTCCTCCTCATCCTCAAGGCCGTCACCCCGCTCTGAACCCGGTGGCGCCCGGGCCGGCCCCCGGTCTACCGTCCGGCCCATGGCCAAACGTCGCTACGTGGCCCGGGGCGTCCCCGGGGGCTACCGGATATGGGACAACAAAGCCGGCCGCTGGTGGGGCGACCACTACGAGCTCTGCCCCGACGCACTCCTCGCCGAGCTCAACGGCGGTGCCGACCCGGCCCGCCTCACCGCCCTCCTCCGGGACCACCGTGCGCGGAAGCGCTGACCGTCCCGCACCCTGAGTTGTCCCTGAGGTGCGGTCCCCGGGCGCGTAGACACGCAGCTCAGCGGGCATCGGGGTCGTAGGGGGCAGTCGTCGCGCGTGAGAGGGTGCCGGACATGAAGGTGATCGACTTCGTTCTCAACGTGATCTGGCTGATCTTCTGCGGCATCTGGATGGCGATCGGGTACGTGATCGCCGGCGTCATCTGCTGCATCCTGATCATCACCATTCCCTTCGGCATCGCGTCGTTCCGGCTGGCCGGGTTCGTGATCTGGCCGTTCGGGCGGAAGGCCGTGGAGCGGCCGGACGCCGGGGCGCCCTCGTGCGTCGGGAATGTGATCTGGCTGGTGTGCGCGGGGTGGTGGCTGGCGCTGATGCATCTGATCACCAGCATTCCGCTGTTCCTCTCGATCATCGGCATCCCGTTCGGGTGGGCGAATCTCAAGCTCATCCCGGTGTCGCTGACGCCGCTGGGGCGGGAGATCGTGCCGACGGACGAGCCGTGGGGCGGGCGGTAGCGGACGGAACGGAAAGGGCCGGCGGGAGTTCCCGCCGGCCCTTTCGTGGTTGAGGCGCGGGTTCACACGCAGGGTTCAGGCGCGGGTTCAGGCGCCGGCGAGGGCGGTCAGGGTGGTGCGGGCGGTGCCGAGGGAGGTGGTGGCGAGGTCGCGGTAGGGGGTGAGGGCGGGGATGTCGGTGGCGCGGGTGAGTTCGGCGTGGACGAAGCGGAGGTGGGCGTCCGGGATGCCGAGGTGTTCGGTGAACCAGGCGCGCAGGTACGGGGTCTGGAAGTCGAAGGGTTCGCGCGGGGTGCCGGGGCCGTAGCCGCCGCCGCGGGCGGTGACCACGACGACGCGGGTGGCGGTGAGGCGGCCGGTGTGGGCGCCGGGGAAGGTGATCCGGTCGATCCAGGCCTTGAGGGCGGCGGGGACGGTGAAGTTGTACATCGGGACGCCCAGCAGCAGGGTGTCGGCGGCGTGCAGCTCGGTGATCAGGGGGTGGGTGAGGGACCACTCGTGCTGTTCGTCGGGGGTGGTCGCGAGGGTGTGGACGTCGGGCAGCCGGACGGGGACGGCCTGGCGTTCGACGCGGATGCCGAGGGAGGCGTAGCCGGGGCCGACGAACGGTACCGGGTCGGTGGCGAGGTCGCGGTGGCGGTAGTCGGCGTCCGGGTGGCGGGCCTGCCAGGTGCGGGCGAAGCGGGCGGTCAGACGGCGGCTGACGGACCGGTCGAGCGGGCTGGCGCTGGAGTCGAGGTGGAGCAAGGCGGGCATGGGAGGGCTCCTGGTCACCTTCGGGGAGTGGGCATCGTCAATCCCGTGACGAGGGCGCGGACGGAAAGGTGACCGATGGACGGGCGCGAGGAGCTGGCGGTGCGGTTCGAGGCCGAGCGGGGGCGGCTGGGGGCGGTGGCGCGGCGCATGCTCGGGTCGACGGCGGAGGCCGAGGACGCCGTGCAGGAGGCCTGGCTGCGGCTGGAACGGGTGGACGCGGCGCAGCTGGAGAACCTGCCGGGGTGGCTGACCACGGTGGTGTCGCGGATCTGCCTGGACGTGCTGCGGGGGAGGCGGACGGAGGCGGTGGTGGTCGAGGAGGTGGTGGACGGCCCGGAGGCGGAGGCGGAGCTGGTCGAGGAGGTGGGCCGGGCGATGCTGGTGGTGCTGGACCGGCTGGGCCCGGCGGAGCGGGTCGCCTTCGTGCTGCACGACGGCTTCGCGGTGCCGTTCGAGCAGATCGGGCCGATCGTCGGGCGGAACACGGCGGCCGCGAAGAAGCTGGCGAGCCGGGCCCGGCAGCGGGTCCGGGGTGCGGGGGAGGTGTCGGGCCCGGGGGAGGCGTCGGGGTCGGCGCGGCGGGAGGTGGTGGAGGCGTTCCTGGCCGCCGCGCGCGGGGGCGACCTGGACGCGCTGCTCGCCGTGCTCGCTCCGGACGTGGTGCGCCGGGCCGACCCGGCTGCCCTGCCCGCCGGGCGGCCGGTGCTGCTGCGCGGCGCCGAGGCGGTGGCCCGGGAGACGCGGGTGATCGGGCGGCGGGCGCGGTTCGCGGTGCCGGTGCTGGTGGACGGCGAGCTCTGCGCGGCGATCGCGCCGGGCGGACGGCTGCGGCTGCTGCTGCGGTTCGAGGTCGCGGACGGCCGGGTGGCCGGGTTCGAGGTGGTCGCGGACCCGGCGCGGCTGGCGGCGCTGGAACTCTCGGTGCCCGGCCGGGATGCGCTTTAGCGCGGCTCGTCGGCGAGCTGGACGATCATCTTGCCGGTGTTGGCGCCCTTGAGCATGCCGAGGAAGGCGTCGACGACGTGCTCGAAGCCCCGGACGACCGTCTCGTCCGAGCGGACGGCGCCGGAGCGCAGGTGCGGGACGAGGAAGTCGTACAGCTCGGGACGGGCGTCGAGGTGGTTCCGGACCAGGAAGCCCTCCAGCCGCAGGCTCTTGCCGACCACGTCGAAGAGGTTGCGCGGCGCGGGGGGCGGCGCCTGGAGGCTGTTGTACTGGGCGACCGCCCCGCACCAGGCGATCCGGCCGCCGTCGCGCAGGGCGTCGATGGCGGCCTCCAGGTGGTCGCCGCCGACGTTGTCGAGGTAGACGTGCAGGCCGTCCGGGGCGGCTTCGCGCAGCCGGTCGGCGATCGGCGCCTCGTGGTAGTCGAAGGCGGCGTCGAAGCCGAGGTGCTCGGTGAGGTGGCGGACCTTGGCGGCGGAGCCCGCGCTGCCGACGATCCGGCCGGCGCCGAGCAACCGGGCGATCCGGCCGGCGGCGGTGCCGACGCCGCCCGCGGCCGCCGAGACGAAGAGCGTCTCCTCGGGCCGCAGTCGGGCGATCCGGGTCAGGCCGACCCAGGCGGACAGCCCGGTGCCGCCGAGGATGCCCAGGTGGGCGCTGAGCGGGACGCCAGCGAAGTCGGGCAGGACGGTGGCCTCGTCCGGGGTGACCACGGAGAGGGTGCGCCAGGCCCGGCGGTGGTGGACGAGGGTGCCGACCGGCAGCGCGGGCGTCCGGGACTCGACGACCCGGCCCAGGGTGCGGCCCTCCAGCGGGGCGTGCAGCCGCCAGCCGCCGGTCTCCTCCATCTCCTCGCGCATGTACGGGTCGACGGACTGGTGGATGTTCTCGACCAGGGCCTCGCCGGTGGCGAGCGGCGGGACGGTCTCGTCGAGGAAGGCGAAGTTGTCGGCGGTGGGCTCGCCGGCCGGGCGGGAGACGAGGTGGACGACGCGGGCGGTGGGGCGGGACACGGGGGCTCCAGGGGTGCGAACGGGGCGGTGCGAACGGGCGGTGATGATCACCGTAGGGAGCCGGCGGGCGGCCGGGCAGGGGCCGCCGTCGATGGATGGGCCGGTTCCATGAACGGAATCGATGGATCCGGTAGCGTCGCCGGTATGACCGATCTCGCCCCGCACGAACTGCGCGTCCTGGTCGCCGTGGCCGAGGAACAGGGCTTCACGGCCGCCGCCGCGCGCCTGGACAGCAGCCAGTCCGCCGTCTCGCACGCCGTGCGCGCCTGCGAACGGAAGCTCGGCGCGGTGCTCTTCGAGCGCGGGCGCCACGGCGCGCGCCCGACCGAGGCCGGGGAGCGGGCGGTCGCGTACGCCCGACGGATCCTGCGGCTGCTGGCGGTGATGGGCCCGGAGGTGCGGGCGACCGGTGCGGGCGACCGGGCCGGGGAGGTCACCGGGACGCTGCGGATCGCCGCGTTCCGCAGCGTCGCCGCCCATCTGCTGCCGCCGGTCCTGGCCCGGCTGACCGCCCGCCACCCGGGGCTGACGCCGCGGGTGCGGATCGTCCGCGAGATCGGCCGGGGCACCGCCGGGGAGGTCGCGGACGGCCGGGCCGACCTCGGTCTGGCGACCCTCGACCCCGCCGCGCCGCCGCCCGTCCCCGGTCTGGTCGCGGCCCGGCTGTTCGAGGAGACCTACGCGCTCGCGCACCCGGCCGGGCACCCGGCGCCGCGCGGGCTCCCGCTGGTCGACTGGGACGAGAACTGCGGCTCCTACACCCGGGACTGGTGGGGCCGGCAGGACTGGATCCCGCCCTCGACCATCGACGTCGAGGACGACACGGTGGCCGTCTCCCTGGTCTCCCAGGGCCTGGGGATGGCGATCATGCCCCGGACCGCCCTGCTCGGCGCTCCGCCCGGGCTGGCCGTCACCGACCTCGGCCCGACCCCGCCGAGCCGGTACGTCGGGTACGTGACGACGCCGGAGCTCGCGGGCACGGCGGCGGTGCGGGCGTTGATCCGGGAGCTGCGGGAACTGCGCGGCCGGGAACTGCCCGAGGGGCTGGCGGCGGCCTGAGGCTGCGCGAGCGGCCCGGGACGGTGGCCCGAGACGGCGGCCCCGAGGCGGCGTCCGGCTCAGCGGGCGGCGGCGTCGACCGGCCCGCGTCGCAGCGCCCACGCCGCGGCCGGGGCGGCGCAGACGGCGGCGAGCAGCAGCGCGCCGACCGCCACCGCGCCGACCGGCTGCCACGGGGCGACGAACGGGGCGGGCACCCGGAGCACGGCGAGCGCGGCCCGCAGGGAGCCGAGTTGGACGGCGGTGAGCACGCCGCCGAGGACGGCGCCGACCGCTGCCACCAGCACCGCCTCGGCGGTCACCAGCCGCACCACCTGGGCCCGGGTCGCGCCGGCCAGCCGGAGCAGGGCGAGCTCGCGGCGGCGGTCGGCGGTGGCCATCAGCAGGGTGTTGGCGAGCGCGATGCCGGTGTAGCCGACGACCGGGACGAGGAGGAACAGGAGCCGCAGCCTGGTGGTCCGGCGGTCGGGGGCGGCCGCGGCGAGCCACTCCTCGCGGGTGGACACGGTGGCGTCGTACGGCCGGACAGCCGCTCGGACGGCGGCGCGGACATCGGCCGCCGCCGTCGCGGGGCCGGGCGAGAGGCGCAGGTCGACACGGTCGGGGCGGGCGCCCGGGGCGTTGGCGGCGGTCACGTACAGGCCGTTGTCGGCGAGCCCGTCGCGCAGCACGGCGGCCACCCGCAGGGTCGTCCGGCTGCCGTCGGCGCGGACCACCGGGACCGGCTCGCCGACCGTGGTGTGCCCCCATTCGGCGGGCAGGACGAGGGAGCCGTCGTCGAGTGCGGCCGTCGAGCCGGCCAGCAGGGGCAGCCGGGACAGCGCCGCCAGCCCGGCCGGATCGGTGACCGCCCGGGCCTCGGAGCGGACGGCCACGCCGTCCGGTTCGACGACCGAGAGGGCGGTCGGGCCGGTGGCGGAGAGCGCGGCCACGCCGGGGACGGCGCGCAGCGCCGCGAGCAGCGGGCCGACCGGACCGGCGGCCGGGACGACGACCAGGTCGGCGCCGGTGCGGGCGTGTTCCTCGGCGGTCCGGGCGGCGCCCACCGTGTCCAGCGCTCCCGCCAGCGAACCGGTCAGGGCCACCGCGACCAGCACGGGGGCGGCCACCGCACCCGTCCGGCGGAGCGCGGCGACGGCGTTGGCGCGCACCAGCCGGCCGGCGTACCCGGTGAGACGGGCGGGAAGGGTGCGGCCGAGCACCCGGACCAGCGGTGGGGCGAGCAGCGGGGAGAGCAGGCCGGCCGAGGCGATCAGCCACATCGGCCGGGTGGTCCAGGTCTTGCGGTGCAGCAGGTCGGCGGGGTCGGTGACGAGCGCGGCGACGGCCAGGGCGGCGGCGGTGAGCAGCAGGCCGAGGCCGATGAGGAGCCGTCCGGCGGTCAGGACGCCGGTGTCGAGGTCGGCCGCGCGCAGGGCGTCCAGCGGTCCGGTCCGGCCGGCCCGGCGGGCGGCCGCGAAGACGCCGGCGAGGGCGACCAGCAGCCCGGTGCCGAACGCGGTGGGCAGCGGCCACCAGGCGGGGACGACGGCGAGGCCGGGCGGGACCAGGCCGGCCCCGGACAGCCACCGGAGCAGCGCGGGAGCGGCGAGCCGGCCGAGCAGACAGCCGGTGGCGGAGGCGGCGGCGCCGAGCAGCAGCGCCTCGGCGAGCACGGTGCGGCGGACCTGCGCGCGGGTGGCGCCGGCGAGGCGGAGCAGACCGAGTTCGCGGCGGCGCTGGGCGACCGCGAAGGAGTAGGTGGAGGCGACGACGAACGCCGAGACGAACGCGCTCACCCCGGCGGCGGTGCCCAGCGCCGCGACCGCCGCGGTCAGGTCGGCCCCGCCGGCGGAGCCGGTCGCGCGGGTGGGGTCCGTCGCGGCGGCGAGGCCGAGCAGCATGGCGGCGGTCGTCGCGACGCCGAGGGCGAGCGCGAGGAAGGCACCGAGCAGTGACACCCGGCGGGCCCGCAGGGACTTGAGTGCGATCCGCAGCATTCTCATGGCGTCCAGCGAACCGCCGCGGGGTGGGGCGGGTCAGCAGGGCCAAGGCCACTCCGCGAGGTGGGGCCAGCCCTACCCCCGCAGGGAGCGCGCGGGAAGTCGGCCCCGTCGACCTCCGTGCGGAAGGTGGCCCTGGCCCTACCGACGGCCGCCGGGCCGGAACCCTAGGGTGGGTGCGACGGCCGGGGCGGGGAGGGGTTCGATGGGCGGCGGGTGGTGGGAACCGGTGCTGCGACCGGGGTTCCCTCGGTCGGCGGAGTGGTGGCGCGAGTGGGCGCGGTGGCGGGCGGTGGCGCCGTGGCGGGCAGCCGGGTACCTGCTGGCGACCGGACTGACCGGACTGCTGCTCTGCGCCGGGCTGCTGGTCTCGGCGGCGGTCGGCGGCGTGCTGGCGGCGCTGCTGGTCGGCCTGCCGCTGCTGGCGGCACTCGCCCTGGTCGGCCTGCCGGTCGCGGCCTGGGAGCGCCGGCTCGTCCGGTTCCTGGACGGCCGCCGGGTGCCGGACCCGCACCGCGTCCCCGACCGCCCGGGCCTGGCGGCCTGGCTGCGGCTGCGCTACCGGGAGCGGGCGACCTGGCGCGAGCTGGGCTTCACCCTGCTCTCCGCCTTCGTGCTCTGGCCGGTCGACCTGGCGGTGGTCGGCGGCGCCCTCGCCGTCCCCGGCTGCCTGCTGGCCGCCGCGCCGCTGCTGCTGCTCGACGGCGAGCAGGTGAAGGTGCTGAAGCTCTGGGAGGTCCACTCGCTCGGGACGGCGGGCCTGTGCGGGCTGGCCGGTCTCGCCCTGCTGCCGCTCCTCGGCCGCCCGCTGGCGCTGGTGGCGGCCGCCCGGGCGGGACTGGTCCGGCGGCTGCTCGGGCCCGGCCGGGAGGAGCGGCGGATCGGTGAACTCGTCCGCTCCCGCGCCCGGCTGGTGGACGCCTTCGAGGCGGAGCGGCGCCGGATCGAACGGGACCTGCACGACGGCGCCCAGCAGCGCCTGGTGGCCCTGCGGATGACGCTCGGCCTCGCCCGTCTGGACGCCCCGGCGGACGGCCCGCTGGCCGCCCGGCTCACCGAGGCGCACCGGGAGGCCGGTGAGGTGCTCGCCGAACTGCGGGAGCTGATCAACGGCATCCACCCCCGGGTGCTCACCGACCGGGGTCTGCCGGAAGCCTGCGCGGACGCCGCCGACCGCTCGCCGGTGCCGGTCAGCACCCGCTTCGCGCTGCCCGGCCGGTTCCCCGCGCCGGTCGAGTCGGCCGGCTGGTTCGCCGTCACCGAGGCCCTCGCCAACGTCGCCAAGCACAGCGGCGCGGGCACGGCGAGCGTCGAGGGCCGGTACGCGGACGGGCGGTTGACCATCGAGGTGGCCGACGACGGCTGCGGCGGCGCCGACCCCGGGCGCGGCACCGGACTGACGGGGCTGGCCGACCGGGTCGCGGTCGTGGACGGCACACTGACGGTGAGCAGTCCGCCCGGCGGACCGACGCTGGTGCGGGTGGAGATCCCCTGCACCCCGGCCGACGGAGGGGAACCGGCCCGATGGACCTGAGGATCGTGATCGCGGAGGACGGCGTCCTGCTCCGGGAGGGGATGGTCGGCCTGCTGGCCCGGTTCGGGCACCGGGTGGTGGCCGCTGTCGGCGACGCCGGGGCGTTGCGCGCGGCGGTCGAGGAACACGAGCCGGACCTCGTCGTCACCGACGTCCGGATGCCGCCGGGGCAGAGCGACGAGG
>NZ_JZWY01000019.1:0-7471 GCF_000966955.1 Streptomyces sp. NRRL S-495 | reverse complement strand
GGGGCAGAGCGACGAGGGGTTGCGCGCGGCCGTCGCCCTGCGCGAGCGGCGCCCGGGCCAGCCGGTCCTGGTGGTCAGTCAGTACGTGCAGCGCTCGTACGCGGCGGATCTGCTGGACTCCGGGGACGGCTCCGGCGTCGGCTATCTGCTGAAGGACCGGATCGGCCAGATCGAGGAGTTCGTGGCCGCGGTGACCGAGGTGGCCGCGGGCGGGACGGTGGTCGACCCGGAGGTGGTCCGGCAGCTGCTGCGCCGCCGCCGGGACCCGCTGGAGCGGCTGACCCCGCGTGAGCGGGAGGTGCTGGCGCTGATGGCGGAGGGCCGGTCGAACGCGGCGATCTGCCGGGCGTTGGTGGTGTCGGAGGCGGCGGTGGGCAAGCACATCGGCAACATCCTGATGAAGCTGGACCTGCCCCCGGCGGAGGAGACGCACCGCCGGGTGCTGGCCGTGCTGGAGTTCCTGCGCGCCTGACGGGCCGGGCGCGGCCCGAGGCGGTCGGCCCGTCAGGCCCAGGGTGTAGTGGGCGTTGAGGCCGCTGGGGTTGGGGAGCACCCACACGGCGGTGTCCCCGATGCCCTGCTCCTGCCGTCCGATCGACGCCGCCCGCCGGCCGAAGGCGGTGCGGTAGGCGCCGATGCCGAGGACCGCCAGGGCGCGCGGCCGCAGCCGCAGCACCCGCTCGGCGAGCGCCGCGCCGCCCGCGCGCAGTTCCTCGGCGGTCAGCTCGTCGGCCTTGGCGGTGGCGCGCGGGGCGACGTTGGTGATGCCGAGGCCGAGGCCGAGCAGCTGCCGCTGCTCGTCCGGGCGGAACTGCCGGGGCGTGAAGCCGGAGCGGTGCAGCGCGGGCCAGAAGCGGTTGCCGGGCCGGGCGAAGTGGTGGCCGGTGGCTCCGGACCACAGCCCGGGGTTGATGCCGCAGAACAGGACGCGCAGACCGGGGGCGGTGATGTCCTCGATCGTGCTGTCACGGGCGGCGAGCAGCTGCTCGGCGGTCGGCTTGGGCACCGCGCCCGGCGCGGGGGCCCTGGTCGGCTTCTCGGTCACGGGTCCAGTCTGCCGGTGCCGACCGTCGTCCGGACGCCCGCCCCCGCGGCCGCCGCCGGAGCCGGCCTGCTCGCCGCCAGCGACCTGGTCCGCCGCCGTTCCCGCAGCCACCGCACGCCGTACACCGCCGCCGCCGCGTAGGCCCAGCCGACGAAGACGTCCACCAGGAAGTGCTCCGCCCCGTACACCAGGGTGAAGGTCATCGCGAGCGGATAGGCGACCAGCAGCACCCGCAGCCAGCGGGCGGCGGTCGGCCAGAAGAAGAACAGCAGCATCGCCGGGTACGCCGAGTGCAGCGAGGGCATCGCCGCGACGTCGTTGGCGAACTGGCTGCCGTTCTCGAACACCGAGGCGGCCCGGGGCAGTCCGCTCTGCCCGAGCACGTCCGAGACCACCCGGGTCAGGGCCGGCAGGTGCCCCTCCTGGGAGGCCAGCCACGGCGGCACCGCCGGGTAGAGGATGTACGTCGCGAAGCCGGCGAAGGTCAGCACCAGGTAGCAGGTGAGCAGGTGCCGGAACCGGTCGTGGCGGCGGCGCCAGAGCACCGCGAGCACCACGAAGACCATGAAGAAGTGCGACATGTAGACGGTGACCGCGGCGTAGTCGTACCAGTGCGGCGAGCCGGGCGTCCAGAGCCCGTGCTGGAGCCGGACCGTCAGGGTCTCCCCGAAGCCGAGGAGTTCGTCGGCACGCTGCTGCGGCCACAGGTACGGGCCCCAGGGGGTGCGCGCGCCGTAGCCCCGCAGCAGCGAGTACGTCCAGACGACGGCCATCACCGGGACCCAGTCGCGCAGCACCAGCAGGAAGCCGCGCGGACCGTGCCCGCTGTGCACACCGGCGGCCAGCAGCGCGCCGATCAGCCACAGGAAGACCAGGTCATTGGTGTACGGCAGGCCGTAGGCCCGCAGGTACCACAGCAGGGCGGCGAGGTAGAGCGGCCACGCCAGCAGCCGGAGCCGGGCGGCGGCGCCGGTGCGCGGGCCGCGCTCCGGGAGCCGGTGGCCGGACGCAGCCGCCCGGCGCTCGCGGACGGGTCGGGCGGCGCCGGGCGGAGCATTCTGGTCATGCCGGTCGAAGCTAGCAAGGCATTCTTGGAGAACTCTCGGTGCGAACGTCCGGTCCGTTCAGGAAGGGTTCAGAATTGCCCCGGTTGGTGCAGTGCGGCGACGGCCGACCGGGTGGCCCGGGCCGGCCTCAGGACACGATGCCGAGCTCGTGCGGGGTGTTGTTGAACCGTCGGCCGCCCTGCTCGGTGACCGTGACGATGTCCTCGATCCGCACCCCGAACCGGCCCGGCAGGTAGACGCCGGGCTCGATCGAGAAGCACATGCCGGGGACGAGCGGCTGCTGCTCGCCCTCGACCAGGTACGGCGGCTCGTGCGTGGTGATGCCGATGCCGTGGCCGGTGCGGTGGATGAAGTACTCGCCGTACCCGGCCTCGGTGATGACCCGGCGGGCGATCCGGTCGATCTCCTGGCAGGCGACCCCGGGCCGGACGGCCTCGAACGCGGTCTGCTGCGCCTGCCGGACGATGTCGTGGACCTTCCGCACCTCGTCCGGGACGTCGGTGCCGACGTGCACGGTACGGGTGGTGTCGGAGCCGTAGCCGTCCTTGAGGCCGCCGAAGTCCAGGACGACGGTGTCGCCGGTCCCGATGATCCGCTCGCCGGCCTCGTGGTGCGGGTTGGCGCCGTTGGGGCCGGAGCCGACCACGGTGAAGTCGACCTGGCTGTGCCCGTACTGGATCAGCAGCGCGCTGAGGTCGGCGGCCACGTCGGTCTCCCGGCGGCCGGCGAACTCCACCTCCAGGATGCCCCGGTAGGCGGCGTCGGCGGCGCCGCCGGCCGCGGCGAGGCGCTCCAGCTCGTCGGGGCCCTTGACCGCGCGCAGCATCGGCAGGGTCTCGGTGAGCGAGGTCCAGCCGGTGCCCGGCAGGGCGGACTGGAGGCCGAGCAGGTGCATCGCCCAGGTGTTGTCGGAGACGCCGTACCGCCCGGCCGGGTCGAGCAGCGGGACGGCGGCGGCGTACGGGTCCTGGCCGTCGGTCCAGTCGAGCAGCCGGACGGCGGGGGCGCCCTCGGCCCGCTCGGCGTCGGGGCGCTCCAGGGCGGGGACGATCAGCACGGGCTCGCGTCCGGCGGTGAGGACGAGGGCGGTGAGCCGTTCGGTGACCGCGGTCGGCCGGTAGCCGGTCAGGTGGACGAGGTCGGGGCCGGGGGCGACGACCAGTCCGGCGAGTCCGGCGGCGGTGGCGGCGGCGGCGGCCCGGTCGAGGCGGGTGCGGTAGTCCTCGGTGGTGAAGGGGCGGGGCATGCGGGACTCTCCAGGCGGGGGCATGTGGGTCTCCTGACTGTGCGGGGGCGGTCGACGGGCGGGCCGGTTGCACGTCGACTCCAGCACGGGTGGTGCCTGTTCGTCACGGGCGCGGGTCGTGGTGAGCGTGGTTCGTCACGGCCGGTGCGAGTCGGCGTAGTGCCGGAGGAAGAGCGCCTCGACGTTGGCCATGTGCTCGATCTCGGCGGGGTCGACGCTCTCGTTGGGCGCGTGGATGAGGCAGCGCGGCTCCTCGACGCCCATCAGGATGATCTCCGCCTCCGGGAAGGCCTGGGCGAACACATTGCAGAGCGGGATCGAGCCGCCCTGGCCCAGGAAGGACATCGGCCGCCCGTAGACCTCCTGCATCGCCTTGTCGAGCGCCGAGTACGCCGGACCGCCGGTGGCGGCGCGGAACGGCGAACCGGTGCTCTCCGGGGCCACCTCGATCCGCACGCCCCACGGCGCGGCGGCCTCCAGATGGGCGGTGAGCGCGTCCCGGGCTGCGCCCGCGTCCGTCCCGGGCGGGACGCGCAGGCTGACCCGGGCCCGGGCGGTGGCCGGGATCGCGGCGGCCGACCCCACCACCGGCGGGCAGTCGATGCCGAGCACGGTGACGGCGGGCCGGGCCCACAGCCGGTCGGCGACGGTGCCGGAGCCGGTCAGCCGGACCCCTTCCAGCACGCCGGCGTCGGCGCGGAACTGCTGCTCGTCGTAGCCGGCCCCGACCCAGGTGCCGGTGCAGTCCAGCCCGTCGATCCGGGTGCCGCCGTCGGCGTCGCGCAGCGAGTCGAGCACCCGGACCAGCGCGGCCAGCGCGTCCGGGGCCGGGCCGCCGAACATGCCGGAGTGCATGTCGCCGCCGAGCGCGGAGACGGTGACCACCACGTTCGCCAGCCCGCGCAGCGAGGTGGTGGCGGTGGGGACGCCGACGGCGGCGTTCCCGGTGTCGCAGACCAGCAGCGCGTCGGCGTGCAACTCGCCGGCGTGCGGCGGCACGTACGCCTCCAGGCCGCCGGTGCCCTGCTCCTCCGAGCCCTCCACGACCAGCTTGAGGCCGACCGGCAGGTCGTCGCCGAGGGCCCGCAGCGCGGTGAGGTGCATGACGATGTTGCCCTTGCAGTCGGCGGTGCCGCGCCCGTACCAGCGGCCGTCGCGCTCGGTGAGCTCGAACGGCGGGGAGGTCCAGGCGGCGTCGTCGAGCGGGGGCTGGACGTCGTAGTGGGCGTAGAGCAGGACGGTCGGCGCGCCGGGCGGCGGCGGGCGGTGGCCCACCACGGCGTGGCTGCCGTCCGGGGTCTCCTCCAGGTGGACGTCGCGCAGTCCGGCCTCGGTGAAGGCCGCGGCGACCCACTCCGCGGCCCGGCGGCAGTTCTCGGGCGGGTACTGGCGCGGGTCGGCGACGGAGGGGAGGGCGACCAGCTCGGCGAGGTCGGCCTTGGCCCGCGGCATCAGGTCGGCGATCCGGCGGGCGAGTTCGTCGGTCATGGGGGGCTCCTCCGGGAGCGGTGGCCGGGCGTCAGTTGCGGACGGTGTCGTGGAGCTTGAGGTCGTCGATCTTGTCCTTGATGGCGGCGAGCTTGTCCGGGCAGTACACCGAGAGCACGATCGACTCGGCGAAGACCACCTCGCGGTCGGAGAGCACCGGCCGCTGGCCCGGGCCGGCCGCGCCGTTGGACATGCCGTACGTCCACTGCGCCTGCTTCAGCGCGTTGGCCGGGTCCTCGCAGACGGCGCCGCCGTCCTCGCCCAGGGTGTGCACGATCTGGTTCTGCGTCGGCACCGGGTAGCCGGCGGCGCTCAGCGCCTCGCTCAGCTGCTGGGCCTTGCGGTTGGCCTCGTTGGTCTGGTGCAGCTGGGTGTAGGTGAGCAGGCCGGTGATCAGCATGCCGACCAGCAGGACGATCGCGCCGAGGTAGATCCAGCGGTGCCGGGAGGCCATCAGGCTGGTCATGCCGCACCTCCGTCCTTGCGGGGACCGTCCGCCCCGGCGTCGCCGAGCTCGGCGGCCTCCTGGGCGGCGAGCTCGGCCTGCGCCTCGGGCGAGCGCCACGTCGGCTTGCGCAGCCGCAGGAACAGGTACGGGATCAGCAGGCCCAGCACCACCAGGCCGCTGCCGACGATCAGCACGTACGACCAGGCCGAGCCGCTGCCGAACTGCGAGGAGGGCACGAAGCCGATCGCCATCGCCGCCGCCGAGGACACCAGGCCGGTGACGGCGATCGGCACCAGCGCCGGCGCGTGGTAGCCGCGCGGGTGGTCGGGCTGGGTGCGGCGGAGCCGGATCGCCGCGGCGAACATCAGCAGGTAGACGATCAGGTACACCTGGGTGGTGATCACCGAGAAGACCCAGTAGGCGCTGGAGACGTTCGGGATCAGCGCGTAGGCGAGGGCGATGACGGTGGTGACCACACCCTGGGTGACCAGCAGGTTCTGCTGGATGCCCTCCTTGTTGAGCCGCTGCAGGAACGGCGGGAGGTAGCCCTCCTGGCGGGAGATCATCAGCAGGCCCTTGGACGGCCCGGCGAGCCAGGTGAGCATGCCGCCGAGCGAGGCGGCGACCAGCGCCACCGCGATCACCGGGGTCAGCCAGCCGATGTGGAAGTACTGGAAGAAGGAGTCGAAGGCCTGCATCACGCCGGCCGTCAGGCTCAGCTCGGCGGACGGCACCACCCAGCTGATCGCCAGCGCCGGGAGGATGAAGATCGCCAGCACCATCCCCGAGGCGGTGAACATCGCGCGCGGGAACTCCTTGGCGGGGTCGCGCAGCGAGGAGACGTGCACCGCGTTCATCTCCATGCCGGAGTAGCTGAGGAAGTTGTTGACGATCAGCACCAGGCTGGCCAGGCCGGTCCACTGCGGGAAGATGTGCGAGGCGTCCATCGGCGCGGCGGACTGGTTGCCCTGGCCGAGGAAGACCATGCCGAGCACGACGAGCAGCGTGCCGGGGATCAGCGTCCCGATGACCAGGCCCATCGAGGAGAGCCCGGCCACCGCCTTGGTGCCCCGGGAGGACACCCAGACGCCGGCCCAGTAGAGCACCATGATCACGATCGCGGTGTACAGGCCGTTGCTCGCCAGTGCCGGGTTGACCACATAGGCGATGGTCGAGGCCACGTACGCGAGCAGGGACGGGTAGTAGAAGATCGTCATCGCGAACTGGCACCAGACGGCCAGGAAGCCGAGCGGCTTCGACAGGCCCTCCGACACCCAGCGGTAGACGCCGCCCTCCCAGCCGGACGCCAGCTCGGCCGAGACCAGCGCGGTCGGCAGCAGGAAGACGACGGCCGGGAGCAGGTAGAGGAAGACGCAGGCGAGGCCGTAGACCGCCATGGTGGGCGCGGCGCGCAGGCTGGCCACCGAACTGGTGGTCATCAGGGCGAGCGTCAGCCAGGACATCCGGGGCGCGTTCGCGATCCTGGTGGCCACCGCACCGGTGCGCTCGCGGGCCGTCCGCGGCGAGGGGCCGTCCGGTGCGCCGCCGTCCGGTACGCCTCCGGACGTGCCCCCGCCGGACGTGCCCCCGCCGGGGGCGCCGCCGCGGGGTGCGCCGCCGCCGGGACTGCCCCGGCCGGACGACGGTATGTCCATGGAACTCATGGGTCCTCCTGGGGTGGCCCGACAGCACTGGTCCGGGGGTGGCCCCGGGGCGGGCCGTACCCGGCCAGTTCACCCGGTTGGCGAGGCGGCCGCATGCGGCGTGCGTCCGCCCGGGTGAGCGGTGGTCAGGAGGACGGTGGTCAGGAGGGCGGTGGGGGGTCGGTGGTCAGGGGGCGGGGGCGGGGCCGCGCCGGGTCGCGCTGACGGCCGCTCCGGCTTCGGCTCCGGCCCCGACCTCGGCCCTGTCGCCGCTTGCCGGCTCCCGGAACGACGGCGGGCCGGGCACGGAATCGTAAACGCCGGGCGGACTGTCGGTGCCATGGTTCAGGATGACTGAATGTCATACGAACTTCAGGCGCTGATCGGCCCGGCGGAGCTGGTCGCGGTGGCGGCCGCCGAGGTTCCGGCCGCCCGCCCGCGGCCGCTCGCCCAGGGGCTGGCGCTGATACCGGCGACCCCCGAGTTCCTGGCCGCCTTCCGCGGCGGCGAGGGAGCTCCGCCCGCCCCGGGGAC
>NZ_JZWY01000027.1:0-3344 GCF_000966955.1 Streptomyces sp. NRRL S-495 | reverse complement strand
GGGGTGGTGGAGCCGGCCCGGTCCGCGGCGGGTGCCGGGTGAGGCGGGCGGTCGTACCGTGGGGGGTGCGGGGGCGAACGGAGGAGGCAGACCATGCCCGGTTCTCTCACCATCGGCCACCACGAGGCGGCCGCGTCGCTGGACCACACGGACGCCGTGCGGCTCGCGACCGTTCTGGACGAACTCGCGTACCTGCTGGAGATCCCGGGGCCGAACCGGATCAACGACGCCCAGGTCGCCGCCCTGTGCGAGGGCGCGCCCGCCGACCGGGCCGAACTCGCGCGCTGGTCGCGCTCGGTCGCCGCGGAGCTGAAGGGGCGGCGCCCCTGACCGCGGCCGTTCCGGGGCGTCCGCCCGGTCCGCCGTACGATGGCGCGCGGGCCGGGTGGCCGGTGCGCGTCCGGACGGGCCCGGGCGGCACCACCGGCGCGGCGGACAGCAGGGGGGAAGACGTGGCGGGGAGTACGACGGCGCCGTTGTCCTGGTTGACGGTGGAGACGCCGTTGCCGAGCGGGCCGCTCCACATCGCGGTCACCGCGCAGGGCGTGGCGGCGGTCGGCTATCTCGGGCGGGAGGGCGAACTGCCCCGCTGCACCGACGGGGCGAAGATCGCCGCGGTCACCGACCGGGTCGGCGAGTACCTGGCGGGCCGGCGGCGGGAGCTGGAGCTGCCGATCGACTGGAGCCTGAGCACCGGCCCGCACCGGGAGGTGCTGCGGACCCTGTTCCGCGAGGTGCCGTACGGGCGGACCATCACCTACGGCGAACTCGCCGCCCGCAGCGGGGTGTTCGCCAGGGTCGAGGAGCCCGGCCTGGCGGCCAGGACGGTCGGGCAGATGATGGCCGCCAACCCCGTCGCGCTGCTGGTGCCCTGCCACCGGGTGGTGGCGGCGGACGGGATCGGCGGCTTCGGCGGCGGCCGGGTCGGGATCGACGTGAAGCGCTGGCTGCTGACCCTGGAAGGGGTGCTGGAGCCGACGCTGGACTGGAACGGGCCGCTGTAGCCGGTCGGGTGACGGTGGGTCAGTGCACCAGCTCGCCCGTCGGCCGGCCGGCCGGGACGAACGGCGGCAGCCGGTGCGGCAGTACCGGCTGGATGCCGGACACCAGGGTGTACTCGATCCCCGTCGGGTCCCCGGCCCAGTCGGTGTCCGGGCGTTCGCCGAGTGCCAACTGCACCGCGTTCCAGGGCAGGTTGAGCCCGCACAGGCGCAGCTGGTGCAGTCCGCCGGAGGGGCGGGTGTTGACGTCGATGACCACCGGCTCCCCGTGCAGGTGGCGGAACTGCACATTGGAGAGGTAGGCCATGCCGGTGGCCTCGACCAGGCGGCGGGCCGGTTCGAGGTACCGCGGCTCGGTGGTGAAGCTGCGGCGGCGCCGGTGCTTGCTGCGGCCGACGGCGGCCAGCAGGGTGCCGTCCAGGTCGGCGAGGCAGTCCACGGACACCTCGGGGCCGTCGAGGTAGGGCATGACCAGCAGGTCGGCGGAGGTGCCGGGGGTCTCGCGGGCCGCCAGGTCGAGCGCGGCGGCCACCTGGTCGACCTGGACGCGGCTGTCCCAGCCGGCCAGCCGGTGCAGTCCGAAGGGTTCGCGGGTGAGCATCCGGAAGCCCTCCCCGCCGGCGCCGGAGGCGGGCTTGAGGCAGGCGGTGAGGCCGGCCGCCTCGATCAGGTCGACGGCGCCGACCAGTTCCTCGGCGGTGCGCACCAGCCACCAGGGCGGGGTGGGCAGTCCGGCGGCGGCGATCGCCGCGTAGCCGTCGGCCTTGCTCCCGAAGGCGGCGATCGCGGTGGGCGGCGGGCAGGCGAGGGCGGTGCCGACGGCCTCGAACTCGTGGCGGTGCAGGGATATCGCGAGCTGGTGCAGCCGGGGCACGAACACGTCGACGCGGTGGCGGGCGCAGTGGTCGAGGGCGTAGGCGACGTAGGCGTCGGGGGTGAGGTCGGCGGGTTCCAGGCCGGCGGTGTCGGCGGCGGCGAGGACGGGGGAGTCGGGGTCGACGTGGGTCGCGTGGACCCGGACGGCGCGGGGGGCGGCGTGCAGTTGTTCGATGAAGAACACGTTCTCGGCGTACGTGCGGTTGAGCCAGACGGTGACGGGGGCGCTCAAGGGGGCTCCCAGGGCAGGGGTGAACGAGGAGGAAGGGCTGTGGTTCGGCCGCATTCGTCCTGGCTCCGTGGCCCTTTGAGGTGGCACCCTAGCGGCCGGTCGAACGGGCCCGAACGCGGGGTGGGTCCGTCGTGGGTCCGTCGCGGGTCCGCCGGGCGACGGCCGAGGGGGCGAACCGGACCGTCCTGTTCCGGAACGCATTGGATCACTTGATCGATTCAATATCGATCAGACATTCTATTCGTACTATTTTTTCGGTTATTCCGACCACTCGAAAGAGTGATTGCGGCAGCCCTCCGAATGGGCCCACCATGATTGTTGCAAGTTGCAAGGCGACACTTCATCGGGTACGGGTACGCGAAGGGCTCCCTATGTCGACCGAAACCAACGTCGGTATTCCTGCACCGGGCGGTGAAGCGCAGACCCGGGACCAGCAGAGTCTCGCGACCGCGGCCGCGCGCAACCTGGCGACGACGACCAAGTCCGCGCCGCAGATGCAGGAGATCAGCCCCCGTTGGCTGCTCAGGACGCTCCCCTGGGTCCAGGTCTCGGGCGGCACCTACCGGGTCAACCGTCGGCTGCGCCACGCCGTCGGCCGCGGCCGGGTGAGCTTCGACCGGACGGGAAGCGAGGCCCGGATCCTGCCCCAGACCCTGCGCGAGGTGCCGGTCCTGCGGGGCTTCCCGGACGACTCCGTGCTGGAGGAGCTGGCCGGGCGCTTCGTCCAACGCGAGTTCTCCGCGGGTGAGGTCCTGGTCGCCGCCGGAGCGCCGATCGACGAGGTCTTCATCATCGCGTACGGGAAGCTCAACCGGTTGGGAACGGGCAAGTACGGCGAGGAGACGGTGGTCGGCACCCTGGCCGACGGCGACCACCTCGGCGACGAGGCGCTCCGGCAGGAGAACGGCGACTGGCCGTACACCGTCCGGGCGGCCACCGCCGGCACCGTACTGTCGCTGCGCTGGGCCGACTTCCAGGAGCTCGTCGACCGCTCCGACGCCCTCCAGCTGCAGATCATGGAGTACCTGGAAGGCTTCCAGCAGCCGCAGAACAAGCACGGCGAGGCCGCGATCGGCCTCTCCGCCGGCCACCACGGCGAGTACGAACTCCCCACCGCCTTCGTGGACTACGAGCTCAGGCCGCGCGAGTACGAGCTCAGCGTCGCCCAGACGGTGCTCAAGGTGCACTCCCGGGTCGCCGACCTCTACAACCAGCCGATGAACCAGACCGAGCAC
>NZ_JZWY01000018.1:0-11186 GCF_000966955.1 Streptomyces sp. NRRL S-495 | reverse complement strand
CGCCCCGGGGACCTCGTCCGCTCCGGCGGCTCCGCGCGCGGTCGGCACGGTCCCGTTCGACTGGTTCCCGGACGGCCTCGAACGCCGGCTCGCCGCCTGGTCCAAGGCCGCGCCGATCGCCTGCGTCGAGGCCGACTACTTCGGCGGCACCGGCACCCAGCGGGCCGCCGTCTGGGCCGACGGCCGGCTCGACCTCGGCCCCATCACCAGCGACGAGTTCGAACCCTTCCCGCCCGAGGGCAGCCCGATCTCCCGGGTCCTGCGGCGGCTCGGCGCCCAGGTGGGGGAGGGCGGCGGCGCCCGCGACGAGTTCGACGCGGTCGGGCTCGGGGCCCACCGGGCCACGGCCTCCTGGGTCCCCGGCAGCTGACGTCCGGCCGGTCGGACGTCCGGCTGCCCGCCCTCCCACCCACCGCGTGTCGTCGCGTGTCGCCGCGTGTCGTGCACCGTTCGGCGTACACGCGGTGGCTGGGCCAACGGGGTTGCCCCACGGTGTGAATCGGGCCTGACGCCCGATCTCCGATCGAGCCTGACGCCCGATCTGCACCGAGAGGAAAGCATCCCCCATGCGCACCACCTGGATGGCCGCCGCGCTGACCGCAGCCCTTGCGCTGACCCCGGTCGCGACAGCCTCCGCCGCCGTCGGCAACGGAGCCGACGCCCCCCACCGCACGACCTTCTCCATCACCCCCGTCACCGTCCCCGGCCTCCCCATCGCCCCGATGTCGTCGGCGGGTCTCCCCGCACTGCCCGGTCTCTCCGCACTGCCCGGTCTCTCCGCACTGCCCGGCCTGCCCGCTCTCCCCGCGGCGCCGGGGCTCCCGGCGACTCCCGCCGCCCCGACGGTTCCGGGCCTGCCGGACGCCCCCGCGCTCCCGGCCGCCGCCTCCGACCCGACCTCCGCCCTCGGCGGTGTCCTCGACCTCGTCGGCGGCCTGCTCTCGGCGGTCCCCGCCCTGCTCGGCGGAGTCGACCTCGGTGTGGTCCAGCAGCTCCTCGCCTCGTTGGAGAGCACCCTCCAGGGCCTGCTCGGCCAGCTCCCGACGCCGCCGACCCTCCCCACCCCGCCGCCGACCGTCGCACCCCCGGTCGTGACACCCCCGCCGACCACCCCGGCCCCGCCGGCCTCGCTGACGGACCAGCTGGCCGCCCTCAAGTCCCAGGCCAAGGCCCTCGGCGACGCGGCGGCCGCCGCCGCTGCCACCCGCTGACGCCGACTGCGTCCCCGCTGACGGCACCCCGCTGACGACGGCCCCGGCCGGAAGCCCGCCCAGGGCTCCCGACCGGGGCCGTCCGCTGCCCGGGGTCCTCCACCGCCGACCGGGGTCAGGAGCGGTGCCAGCCCGCGTAGGCGCCGCCGGCAGCGAGGAGTTCCTCGTGACTGCCCACCGCCACGGCCCGGCCGTCCTCCAGCAGCACCACGCGATCGGCCCGGGCCGCCGTCGACGGCCGGTGGGCGATCACCAGGGTGGTGGGCCGTCCGGCCGCGGCGAGGACGGCCGCCTCGGTCTCGGGGTCGAGGGCGCCGGTCGCCTCGTCCAGGACGAGGACCGCCGGAGCGGTCAGCACCGCCCGGGCCAGTGCGAGCAGTTGCCGCTGTCCGGCCGACAGGTCGCGGCCGCCCTCGGCGAGGCGGTGGTCGTACCCGTCCGGGAGGCCGGCGATCATCGCGTGGGCGCCGACCACGCGGGCCGCGGCCTCGATCTCGGCGTCACCGGCCCAGGGGCGCCCGTAGGCGATCACCTCCCGGACGGTGCCGGGAAGCAGGCTGTTCTCCTGGGGCACGATCGCCACCCGCTGCCGGTACTCGGTGACATCGAGGTCGCGGATGTCCGTCCCGTCCAGCCGGACGGCGCCGCCGGTCACGTCGTAGAAACGCGAGACCAGCTTCGCCAGCGTCGACTTGCCCGCCCCGCTGGCGCCGACCAGCGCCACGGTCTCCCCGGCGCGGATCGTCAGCGACAGTCCGCGGAGCACCGGCGGCCGGTCGGGGCCGTACCCGAACTCCACCCGGTCGAGGACGAGTTCCCCCGGCGACCGGGCCAGCAGCGGCACCGGGCGGGCGGCCGGCGTCGGCGCGGTCGGCTCGGCGGCCAGCTCCCGGAGCCCGCGCAGGCCGACTGCCGCCTGCTGGTAGCCGTCCAGCGCCTGGACCAACTGCTGGACCGGCGCGAAGAGCAGGTCGAGGTAGAGCAGGCAGGCCAGCAGCGCGCCGGCCGACATCGAGCCCTCCCGCACCCGCTCACCGCCGACCAGCAGCACGAGCGCGGCGGACAGCCCGGCGAGCAACTGCCCGAACGGCCAGAAGAGCGCCAGCGCCCGCTGCGCCCGGCCCCGGCTGCGCCGGTAGCCGTCGCTGCGTTCGGCGAACCGCGCGCGCCGCTCGTCCTCCCGGCGGAACGCCTGGGTCACCCGCATCCCCGCCAGGTTCTCCCGCAGGTCGGAGGTGACGGCGCCGGCCCGCTTCCGGGCCGTGCCGTACGCGCGCGAGGAAGCCCGCCGGTACAGCACGGTCGCCAGCGCCATCAGCGGCAGCATCGCGCACGCCGGCAGGCCGGCCGCCGGGTCGAGCGCGAGCAGGACGGCCACGGTCCCGATCAGGGTCAGGCCGCCGATCAGGGCCTGGACCAGGCCGTCCCGCAGGAACCCGGCGAACGCGTCCACGTCCGTGGTCATCCGGGCCAGCAGCCGGCCCGCGCCCTCGCGTTCGTAGAAGGCCAGCCCGAGGCGCTGCAGATGGCCGAAGGCGGTGGTCCGCAGCCGGTGGAGCAGCAGTTCGGCCGTGCCGGCCGTGGTGCGGATCGACACCGACTGGATCCCCGCCCCGATCAGCACCGCCAGGGCGCCCAGGACGGCGACGGCGGTGAGCACCTCCGGCCGGTCCCGGCTCACCCCGGAGTCGATACCGGTCCGGACCAGGAAGGGGGTCAGCAGGACCCCGGCGGTGTCGGCGGCGACCAGCAGCAGTGCGAGCAGCAGCGGCCGGCGCAGCGGCCGGAGCAGTCGGCCGAGGGTGAGGTCCCGGTCGGCGGCGGGCAGTTCGAGCACCTCGGGTCCGGCCGTCCGGTCCGGCGCGCCGGGTGCGGGGGCGGCCCGCCGGGCGTCGTCCGGTCCGGCCTCGTCGAACAGCCGGCGGAACAGCGGGCTGCGGGCGCGCAGTTCGGCCTCGGTGCCGAAGTCCGCCAGGCGTCCGCCGTCCAGCACCGCGATCCGGTCGGCGAGGGCCAGGGTGGACGGGCGGCGGGCGAGGAGCAGACCGGTGCGTCCGGCCAGGACGGTGCGCAGGGTGGTGTGGATCCCGGCCTCGGTCCGGGCGTCCACGGCGGAGGTGGCGTCGTCGAGGACCAGCACCGGAGGGTCGTCGAGCAGCGCCCGGGCCAGCACCAGGCGCTGCCGCTGGCCGCCGGACAGCGGCAGGCCGCCCTCGTCGAGACGGGTGCGGTAGCCGTCCGGCAGGGCGGTGACGAAGGCGTGCGCCCCGGCGGCCCGGGCCGCGGCGGCCACCTGCTCCTCGGTCGCCTCCGGCCGCCCGTAGGCGATGTTGGCGTGGATCGTGTCGGCGAACAGGAAGCTGTCCTCGGGGACGACGCCGACGCCCGCGCGCAGTGAGCGCAGGGTCAGCGCGCGGACGTCCTCGCCGCCGACCCGCACCGCCCCGTCGTCGGCGTCGTAGAACCGGGTCAGCAGCGCGGCCAGCGTCGACTTGCCGGAGCCCGGCAGCCCGACCACGGCCACGGTGCTGCCGGCCGGCACCGTCAGGGCGAGTCCGTCCAGGACCGGTTCGCCCGCGCGGTAGCCGAAGCGGACCCGGTCGAACTCCACGGCCGGCGCCGCGGAGCGGGGCAGCTCCACGGCGTCCGCGGCCTCCACGACCCCCGGGCGGGTGTCGATCACCTCGAAGACCCGCCCGGCGCCGGCCCTCGCCTGCTGGACCGTGTTCAGCAGGCCCGCCATCATCCGCACCGGACCGACCAGCAGGGCGAGGTAGCCGGTGAAGGCGAGGAAGGCGCCGAGCGACAGCCGGCCGTCCATCACCAGCCGGCCGCCGACCGCCAGCGTGCCCAGCTGGCCGAGCACGGGCAGGGCGCGCAGCCAGGGGTCGTAACGGGCGGTCAGCCGGATCGCGTGCCGACGGGCCAGAAACAGCCGGTGCGCCGCCGCGTCCAGCCGGCCCAGCTCCCGCCGCTCCTGGCCGAACCCCTTGACCACCCGGACGGCCGCGACGGCGTGGTCCACCACCTCGGCCACCTCGCCGGTCAGCTGCTGGACCTTCCGGTCGGCGGGGAACAGCCGGCGCCGGGCCCGGGCGGCGGTGAACCACAGCGGCGGGAAGGCCAGCGCGGTCACCGCGGTGAGCAGCGGCGACAGGGAGGCCATCCCGACGAGCGCGCCGGCCGCCATCAGCAGGTTGCCGAGCTGGGTGGGGGCCATGGTCAGGAACCCCTGCACCAGGGCGGTGTCGCTGTCGGCCCGGGAGACCGTCTGACCGCTGCGCAGCCGGTCGTGGCCGGCGCCGTCCAGCCGGGAGAGCGCGTCGAACAGCTCGGTGCGGAGGTCGTGCTGCACGGCGAGGGCGAGCCGGGACGAGTGCTTGCGGCGCTGGTAGGAGAGCAGGTAGACGGCGAACGCCAGCGCCGTCAGCAGGAGGACCAGCGGCAGCAGCGGCCTGCGGTCGGCGAGCACCGCCTCGTCGAGCGTGATCCGCTGCAACTGCGGCACGGTGACCATGACAGCCACGCCCGCGGCCGAGGAGCCGCAGGCGAGGGCGAGCCGGCCGGGGTGGCGCAGGCAGTGGCCGAGCAGGCGCCGGGCCCAGCCACCCCGGCCGGCCGGAACCGTCACAGCAGCACGTCCGGGTCGGCCGGCGGTACGGGGGAGGGCGCGGCGTCCGGCTGGACCAGCCCGCGGTCGGCCAGTTCGGCGAGGAGCCGGGCGACGGCCTCGGGCCGGGCGCCGAGGCGGTCCGCGAGGGTCGCGGCGTCGGCGCTCCCGTCGGCCAGCCGGAGGCAGCTCTCGACGGCGCGGCCGATCCGGTAGACCCGGGTCTCCAGGTTGGGCAGCCGCTGCAGGAGCAGGCACAGGCCGTCCTCGCCGTCCGGTGTGCCGCCGGGTGCCGCGAGCCAGGTGTCGACGGCCTCCCGTACCCGGGGCAGGCCCTCGACGGAGACGGCCGCGGCCAGTTCGGCGGCGTCGAGCCGGAGCAGGCGCAGCTGGCCGCTCCGGACCGGGCCGGGCGCCGGTGCGCCGCCGTCCCGCGGGGCCGGGGGCGGCAGGTAGGGGGTGCCGAGGTGGTGGCCGAGGTCGAGGCCCAGCCAGGCGGCGGCGGCCTGGATCCGCCACAGCACGGCCGGTACGCCGGGGCGCAGGGCGGGCCCGCGCTCCTGGACGTGGCGGGCGAAGGCGGCCGCCGTTCCGACCAGCGCGCGGGCGGCGGACGGGTGCCGAAGGGCGGCGGAGCGGGTGCGCTCCTCCTGCTCGAAGCGGGTGAACTCCTCGTCGAACCCGTCGCCGAGGAGTTCGGCGGTCAGGGGCAGCAGCAGCCTGAGCTCCTCCGGCGCCGGCCCGTCGGCGGCGGGGTCGGTGGACCGCCCGCCGCGCCGGGCGGCGTCCTGGAAGATCCCGGCGTACCGGTCGGCCCAGGCGTCGAGGTCGGTCTCGCCGTCGAGGAGGTCCCGGCCCGCGGCGCCCACCCGGGCGGCCTCGGCCGGGTCGGCGCAGACCCGGCCGAGCAGGTCGGCCAGGCCGGCGTGGTCGGTGGGGTCCGGCACGACGTAGAGGTTGCGCCGGTGCTCGGCCCGGTCGCCGGTGCTCTCCTTGCGGATCAGTTCGCGGGTGGCGATCGCGGCGGTGCCGGTGGCGAAGCACTCGCGGAGCTTGGTGGGGATGTGCTGGCGGATCGGGAAGTCGTGTTCGAGGAGCGCGACGGCGGTGCAGGCCCGGAGGTAGCCGGGGACGCGCTCGACCGGGACGAAGGGCAGCAGCCAGAACCGGTCGGTCAGGCCCAGGGCGTCGATCCGGGCGCGGAGTTCGGCCGGGACGCTGCCGCCGACCAGGGCGGCGACGTACGGCCGGGGGCCGCTCATCAGGGCCATCGCCTCGACCAGGTGGCGCAGCCCGGTCCTGGCGTTGGCCTTCCCGTAGTACCCGATCACCGGGGTGCCGTCGCTGAGCCGCGCGGGGTCGGGCAGATCGGCGCCGCCGGCCGCGGCCCCGGCCGCCAGGGCGGCCAGGTCGAGCGGGGCCGCGCCGGGGTGGAACAGCTCGGTGGGGACGACGGGCTGGACGGCGCCGGTGAAGCGGGAGCGGTCCACGCCGAGGCCCGGCAGCGGGCCGGGGGCGGCGACGATCGCGGTGGCCCCGAGCAGGGCCTCCTTGTAGGTGGTCTGGAGGTCCCCGTGGTTCATCAGCCGGTTGCGGTCGGTCCCGGCGGAGCGCAGGACGTGCGGCACCCCGGTCCACAGCGAGGCCAGGTGGGCGGCGACCCCACAGGGCTCCAGGTAGTTGGAGTAGACCACCTCGCAGTCGTGCGCGCGGATCACCCGGGCGGCGGCGCCGGCGAGCCGGGAGACGGTCGCGTCGGTCTGCGGGATGTGGCGCATCGCGGTCGTCGGAGGGGTGAGCGGCACGACGGTGACGGAGGTCGCCGAGGCCGCTCCGGCGATCCGGTACGTGTCGGCGACCTCGAAGGCGTTGGTCACCACGTGCACCTCGTGGCCCCGGCGGACGAGTGCCCGGGCCAGCAGCGCCGCCCGGACGGCGACTCCGCCCTGGGTGGGCGGGAATTTCACGACGAAACAGATGCGCATGTCAGCTCTCGGCGGGGAGGAGGACGTTGATGCGGACGAGCTCGGCGATCAGCCGGGCCGCGGCCGGGCCGTACTCGGCGAGTACGACGGAGGCGGGTGTCCCGGCCTGGAGCCGGGCGACCGCCGCGTGGGCGCCGGCGGCGAGGCGCACGGTGGCGATGTCGGAGCGGCCGGTCCGCACCAGTAGCAGGTGGCTGGGGGTCGGGCGGCAGGTGAACGCGGCGGACTCGCCGGAGGCGCTCGCGGTCGCGGTCGGTGGTGCGTTCGCCGCTGGGGGCGCGGGCGCGGTCGCGGCGATGAGGGCCGGCAGGTCGCTGGCGTAGGAGCACAGCATCGCGTGGCCGGCCAGGTGGTGGACGCCGGGGCCGGGCGACGTCGCGCCGGCCCCGGCCGCCGCGGGGCCGGGGAGCGGTTCGGCCCGCCGGTGGGCCGGTCCGTCCAGGGCCTGGGCGAGGCGGGCCTGCGCCAGCAGTCGGCCGCGGTCCTCGTCGTGCCGGGCGGCTTCGGGGAGACACTGTCCGCACGCGTCGCCGAGGCCGGGGGCGGCGGTCCGCAGTTCCTCGCGGAAGCGCTCCGGGTCGGCGAGGCCGAACGGGATGTCGAGCTTGGCCCGGTCCGTGTGCGTCCCGAGCGTCTCCACGATCCGGGTCAGGGTCGGGTACGGCGTCCTCGCCCGCGAGTACCGCTTGCGGGCGGAGATCCGCGCGGAGACGGCGATCCGGTCGGGTGCGACGCCGGTCCGGAAGCTCCGGGCCTCGTCGGGGGTGAGCCCGCGCGCGGTGAGGTAGCCGTCGGGGTCGTCCTGGTAGCGCTCGCGCTCCTGCCGGGAGGCCATCAGCAGGGAGATGAGCTCGAATCCGATGCGGGTGTCCACCGGTCAGCCCTTCCGGCTCGGGGCGGCCGTCCGGCGCGGGTCCGTCGTCCGGCGCGGGTCGGCGGGCCGTCGCCGCAGGTCCGTCGCCCGGCGCAGGTCGGCGGCGATCTCCTCGGTCCGGTCGAGCCGCTGGTCCCGTTCGAGCATCACGGCGGGCACCCGGTGGAACTCCAGCAGGGCGTCCAGCAGCTCCCAGACCGGCTCCGGCACCGGCATGGAGTGGGTGTCGAAGTAGGTGCCCTCCTCCTCGACCCCGCCCGCCAGATGGACCTGGACGACCCGCTCGTACGGGATCTCCCGGATGAAGTCGAGGGCGTCGAAGCCGTGATTGCGCGCGTTGTAGCTGAGGTTGGTGAGGTCGAGCAGCAGGTGGCAGCCCGAGGCCTCGACGATCTCCGTCACGAACTGGGCCTCGGTGAGCTCGTCGCCCCAGCTGAAGTGGTAGGCGATGTTCTCCAGCAGGAACGGCCGGCCGACCCGCTCCACGGCCCGCCGGGCGCGGCGGGCGACGTGCCGGGCGCTCTCCCGGGTGCGGGGCAGCGGCAGCAGGGTGCCGAGTTCGGCCGTCGAGGTGCGGGTGAAGCAGAGGTGGTCGCTGAACCACGGGGCGTCGAAGCCCTCGACCACTGCGGCGAGCTCCTCCAGATAGGCGTCCCACCGGGCGTCGTCCCCGACCGACCCGATGGACATCTCGATGCCGTGCGGGACGATCGGAATTCCCGGGATCCGCGCCGTCAGGGAATCGAGGGATTCCCGTTTTCCGGTCGTCCCCATGTAATGCTCGGATATGACCTCGACCCATTCGACCAGACCCGGGTCGGTGGCGATCTCGTGAATCGGTTCCCGGTACCCGATACCGGTCCCGAGTTCGGGCACCGCTTTATTCATGGCCGCCCGGACATGGACTACCAGCACTCGCAGGAGCAGTAGCGGCCCATGTTGACGTCGATCGACGGCAGCTCCGGGAGCAGCTCGATCGTCAGGTCCAGCTCGTTCTCGACCTCGGTCGCCGGAGCGGCCTCGAGCAGGGTCGTCGCCATTTCCATCCCCTTTCGTACAGTCCTCCCGACCGGTCGGGCGACCGGCCGGGACGTCAGTACCGTATGACATTGCACGGGTGGGGGCAATGGCTTTCCGGATCCTCTGGAAGTTTCTTTCGGAAGCATTCCTTCGGGCGCCCCGGTGGCGTTCTGCGGGCATGCCTGAGAAATGCCCGAGGGAATCCCTGGGGCATGTCGTGGGAATGTCAAGAAATCAAGGCCGGTGAATTCGGCGAGGTATTGAGGGCGGCCGTGGGCGGCCGTGGGCGGCTTTGGGTGGCCGGTAGGGCGTCAGTGCGCGGCGAGCCGGGCCGACCACGGGTGCGCGGGCGCGCCCGGCGGAGCGAGGCGCGGCGCGAGCCAGGCCCGCTGCTCCTCGGTGAGCAATGGGGCGAGGTCGGCGAAGTCCGCGTCGTCCTTGGGGCGGCCATCACGGGCCTTGAACAGGAGGACGACCTCGGGCGAGAGGTACGGCAGTCCGCCGGGCGAGGTGCGGGTGAGCGCCTCCAGCGGACGGCGGGTGCGGCGGCCGCGGTGGAACACCCAGTCCGCGCCGTCCGCGGCGCCGAACAGGATCTCGACCGGTCCGGCGGTTCCCCCGGCGTCCAGGGACAGGGTCTCGCGGCCGGGCTCCGGCGGCTCCCCCGGGACCCAGGGGCGTCGCGCGCCGTCCTGCTGGTCGGTCACGGTGAGCGGTCGGTCCGCGAAGTGACGGGCGAGCAGCTCGGACTCCCGGGCCAGCACCAGTATGTCGACGTCCGTGTGGGTGCGCCGGACCCGCCCCACTTCAAGATCGACGGCCCATCCGCCGGCGATCCACCACGAGCCTTCGAAGCCGGCGAACAGCCGGCCCGCTTCCAGGAGTGGAGCAGATGCCTCGACACTCCTGTGATCCTTCCCCCGAATAATCACCGCTGTAACATATCACATATCAAACACCTCCTGCCTCCCCAGTAGCACCGACCCCGGAGCGCGACGAGGGCGCGGCGACGAGGCTGTCCTCGTCACCACGCCCTCGACCGGTCGCCGCACCGGCGGCAGCCCGGGGCTAGCGGTAGTTCACGTACTGGAGCGCGAAGTCCAGGTCCTTGCCCTTGAGCAGGGCCTGCACGGTCTGGAGGTCGTCACGGCTCTTCGAGGTCACCCGGAGCTCGTCGCCCTGGACCTGCGCCTTGACGCCCTTCGGGCCCTCGTCCCGGATGATCTTCGCGACCTTCTTGGCATCGTCCTGGGAGATGCCCTCCTTCACGTCCGCGAAGATCTTGTACTCCTTGCCGGACAGCTGCGGCTCCTTGGCGTCCAGCGCCTTGAGCGACAGGCCGCGCTTGATGAACTTGCTCTGCAGCACGTCCAGGATCGCCTTGACGCGCTCCTCGCCGTTGGCCTTCATCTCGATCGTCTCGCCCGAGCGCTTGATCTCGGCGCCGACGTTCTTGAAGTCGAAGCGCGTGGAGATCTCGCGGGAGGTCTGGTTGATCGCGTTGTCGACCTCCTGCCACTCGACCTTCGAGACGATGTCGAAACTGGAGTCGGCCATGGGTGTTGGTCTCCTTGATGTTCTGGCTGCACTGACACGGCCCGCCCCACCGGGCGTCCGCCGTCCCAGCCTATCCAGCCGACCCCCACCCCCGCCCGGGACGCCCACGCCGCACCCGCCCGTCCGGCCCCGGGAACCGGGTGGCGAACCACCCCCCGGCATCGGGTAAGGTTTACCCAGTCGAACGGGGCAAGCCCCGCAAGACGAACATCCTGGCTGGTTGCCCGAGCGGCCAAAGGGAGCAGACTGTAAATCTGTCGCGCAAGCTACGCAGGTTCGAACCCTGCACCAGCCACAGGATAGAAAAACAGCCTCTGATCTGCGGAAACGCAGATCAGAGGCTGTTTTTGTCGTATGCGGACGCCGGCCTGCCGGGGCGGTCCGCCAGGGGTGGTCCGCCTCACTTCGTCCCGCCCGGATCCTCGTGCCGGCCGGTGTGTACGGACCAGGTGCGGACCGGGGCCCGGGGCCGGGGGCGCCGGTCGGTTCCGGTGGTTCGGTTCGGCTCGGGACCGGCTCGCTCGCGAGGTGCCGGTGCCGAGCCCCGGGCTTACCGTCGACGTAGCTCGGTTCCCACGACCCAACACGTCGGAGTTCGGTATGGCCAGCTATGAGACACACGCCCAGGCCGCGAGCGACATCCTGGCGCAGACCAAGATCACCGGGATGGCGGCCACCCATGAGCTGCGCGCGCAGGTCGCGCAGGTCGAAGCCCTGCTGGCACTCGCCGCGGCCGTGGCCGGCCGTCGCTCGGGTGCGCCGCAGCCGCCGCAGTACCCGCCCCACGCGGCCCCCGACTCCTACTGACGGACGGAGCACGGCTCCTGACCCACGGAAACGCGGGTCAGGAGCCGTGCTCCGTTTCCGGGGTCAGGGGGTGAGGAGGAGGGCTGCGGCGGTGGGGGTGTCGGGGGCGGTGTGGGTGGGGG